>NZ_PUQF01000020.1:0-88223 GCF_003331015.1 Enterobacter sp. GER_MD16_1505_Eko_090
TGTATTCAGAGGAGCAGATTAACCCCTGGATCAATTTTCAACCGCTGGGGTGGATCAGTTTTGCACCGTTGGTAACATCAACGACCCTCAAAATGAGTGTCGTTAGAAAGACTGGGGTCGTTGATATTCCGGTTCGTGTTTTCTCTCTGCGTGGATGTCATCTGATCGCAATGTTCGCCACTACGAAAGTAGCTAAGGATTTCCGCCGCTGGGTATTGGATATCCTGGATCGCGAAATACAACACTCACCTATCGCAAAACAGTTTACGGATGAAGAGTTATGTAGCCTGGCATATCTGTGGCGCTCTGCTGCGGTTATGTATGAGGCATGTCGTGAGGTTCACCCTTTGTTGCTGGTGGCTGAGCACCGACTGGTTCCACGCTTTAGTTCCATTGGTACTAATTACAGTCGTGGGATCAATAAAGCTCGCGAAATTCTCAAGCGAGAAACGAACCATATCAAAGAACAACCATGGGGAGACAGTGACTGGAAAAACGTCTTCTCATACGGGAAAGGAATTTTGCAGTGATGCAAATAGAAAAGCCGACAGTTCGCACCTGCCGGCTTCCATTGAAACTTGTCAAAAGGATCCAACTCATGACAAAAGTAAGTTTACCAGGTAAAGGGCATCTCGTCGAGAAAACCATCGATAGCCAGTCATTGCTTGAAATGGTCAATCAGGCGCGTAAGCAATGCGGAGAGCCGGAAGTGCGTAATAATAAGTTCATTGAAAAAATTGTCGATGAACTTGAGGGGGAGTTTTACACCAAAAGTGTAAAACCCTCCGGCAGCAACGGCGGTCGCCCTGTAGAGGTTATCGACATGACGATCAAGCAGGCTTTACGTGTAGCTGCACGTGAGTCTAAGTCCGTTCGACGCTCTCTGGTTGATAAGCTGGAAGACATGAAGGCGTTACCGGCAATGCCGAAAAGCAACACAGGCATCACCGAGTATCGCCTGGCAAAAGCTGATCAACTGAAAGCGCAAGCGCTGGAGAAGAACATCGCCAGCGCCCGTGAGATTATGTCTTTGCTGCCACGCCTCGACCCGATGGCGCATCAAACCCTTGCGGCGTCACTGATTAACCCACTGATCGGCTATGATGCAATCCCGCTTCCGGTAATTGAGGAACACTACCACACGGCTGGAGAGGTTGGAGATATGCTTGGTGTTTCCGCTCAAAAGATTGGGCGCATCGCCAACGCCAACAACCTCAAAACTGAGCAGAATGGCAAGTTCTTCTTGGACAAGTCAGTGCACTCCAATAAGCAGGTCGAAGCGTTTCGTTATAACGCTGAAGGCGTGAAAGCGTTGCGCCACCTGATTCATGGTGCTGATGTGGCCTAATAACCCCGTTTAAACCGTGAGTAATTCAAACCCGCTTAACTGCGGGTTTTCCTGTTTCCAGTCGACCGAGATCAATAAATCAGCGTTTGCCGTTGCACCTGTGCTATTCCTGGGTAGGATGTTTCCACTTTTACCAAAGGGGATAGGGATATGAAGAGGCTGGTCTTATTATTAGCAGCTTTTGCTTTTAATGTTAGCGCTGCTACAACATATACAAAAGAAGAACTGAACAACATGGACGCGGCTGGACAGTATCCAGCGCAGGGGGCGCCTGTAACAAAAAGCGTAGAAAACGTTTCGTTCGATGAATGCAAAAGCAGCGCTCGCGACATTATGAATCAGATTGCTGGAAATTACCCCGCGAAAGAGGTAGTCGATACAGGGGTCTTATACATCGTAAAAATCTGGACAAACGATGGCGTGATTATGGTCTCTTGCTCAGGGCCAGATAATAAAAAGGTCGTTACGCAATCTGATTATAAGTAGTGGAGTGATAGGAATATGAAAAGCATGGCTTTAATTGTTGCGGGTGCACTTCTTTTAGCGGGATGCGCTCAAGAGCGGCCTTTGACATCTTATGATGATACAGGGCTATGTATCTTAAAGGGGCAGGCAATGGGTTACGGCAATACCGACATTATACCCAAGATTCAAGATGAATTTGCCCGGCGAGGCGAGTTGAGCATTTCCAAAGCTGACTGTGACACCTACACCAAAACAGGTATTCAGGATGCCAAGGTCAAAATGAAAACAAGCGATGGCATCATTCAGCAGTCCAACCAGTCGATGATGATCAATGCCATCCAAGGCAATTAACGAACCTCACATAAAAAAACCTCGCTCCGGCGGGGTTTTTTATTGCCCGGAGAAAATGAAATGGCCGAGAACGTAGGCGATATTGAATATGTAATTAAGGCTGATACGGCTCAGTTGCTACGCGCTGACAAGCAGGTGCGGAACGTAACTGACGGCATGGAAGGCGGGTTCAACCGCGCAGACAAGGCTGCATCATCGCTGAGCTCCTCCTTCGGCAGCCTAAGCCGGGTTGCCACTTCTCTTATGGCAATTTTGTCTGTGCGGCAGGTGGCTCAATACGCTGACGCATGGACGACTCTGAACAACAAACTGGCAAACGCCCTTCGGCCTAGCGAGCAGCTGGTTGACGTTACTGAGCGAGTATTCAACATCACACAGCAAACTCGGGGCAGCCTCGACGCTACAGCTTCTTTGTATGCACGACTGGAGCGAGCAACCAGGGAATATGGAACCAGTGCTGATGATCTGGCTAAGCTGACTACCATCATCAACCAAGGGTTTGTTGTCTCCGGCGCGACCGCGCAAGAGGCGGAAAACGCTATTATCCAGCTGTCTCAAGGGCTGGCATCAGGTGCGCTGCGCGGTGAAGAATTCAACTCTGTGAATGAGCAGGGGAACCGCCTGATAGTGGCGCTTGCTGACTCTATGGGGGTTGGTATTGGACAGATGCGTCAGATGGCTGCGGCTGGAAAGTTGACTACTGATGTTGTGGTGAACGGGTTACTTTCACAGGGGGTGACGATCGGCAATGAGTTCGCCAATACAACCACAACTATCAGTCAGGCTTTGCAGGTTGCCGGAAACAATATCACCAAGTTCTTTGGTGAAAACTCTACGGTTAAAACCGGTACAGCGATTTTCAACGACGCCGTAATCAGCGTCAGTGAGAACATCGGCGCTTTAAGCGCCATTCTGACTGGTGTCGCAGCGGTAATGGGAAGTCGTTACGTTGGCGCTCTGACTATGGCGACCGCTGCTAAAGTTAAGTCTGCTGTGGCTTCAAGAAATCAGTCAGCCGCTGAACTGCAGGCCGCACAGGCGACGGCAAACAAAGCTACAGCAGATCTCCGCGCTGCCGCCGTCGCAAAAGAACGTGCGCTGGATGAAATCCGCCTTGCGGAAATGATGAAGCAGACAGCAGTTAGCGCAACGAACGCTGCCGCTGCTGAGCAACGTTTATCTGCGGCCCGTGTAGCAGCAGCTGGAGCTGTTGATAATTACAATCGCGCTCTGGCAGCAAATAAAGCCGCACAGGCTGGATTGTCTACAGGAGCAGGGCTGGTTAGCCGAGGATTGTCTCTCATCGGTGGCCCTGCTGGCGCCGCCATGCTCGCGGCCAGTGCGATTCTATATTTCTCCCAGAGAGCTAAAGAGGCCAGAGATGATGCCAACAACCTGGCAGATAGCGTTAATGAACTTAGTGCCAAGTTCCAGACCATGTCGCATACTGAGCTGGCAGCAACCATTGGCAAGCTAAGCCAGAACCTTCCCGCACTTAGCGATGCGGTAGCCGACGCACAGAAAGAATTTAACGACGCTACAGCTGCTGTTCAAAGGCAAGAAAGGGAGATAGCTAACTGGGGAACGAACACTACCCGAGGCCGTCAGGCTGCTGAAGCGTTAGGTGGGGCTCAGGATAAATTAGCAATTGCAGCCCTTGAACTTGAACGTGCTCAGAATCGCCTTAGTCAGACTCAGAATGCTATTAACATTGGACGCGCCACGCTTAATGGCACGATGAGGCAAGGGATTGATCTGCTTCGCCGGGATGGGGAGGAAGCGGGTGTCGCCGCTGGCATGATGGGCAGGCTTGGCGACATGATTAATTTCGCTGCAAAAGCGAAGGAAAAATTCAACTCCAGCAGTTTGATGGTAGAGCGCCCGAAAGATGTTCAGGACTACCTTGATAAACTGCAAGACCAGGTGACGCTTCAGAGCGAACTCAACGATCGCAAGCGTGCGCAGTTGAGGGCCGAGCAGGACATCAGGAAGCTTGGTGGAAGCGAACCAGATGTACGGCTTGCACGGGAAAGGGCTGCTGCCGAATACGACGCCCAGCAAGCTCAGCAGAAAGGCAAAAAGGAAACTAAAGACGCCACGTCTGAAGCGTCAAAAGCTGCCACAGCAATGCAGTCAAATGCGCAGAAAATTGCAGACTACAAACAAAGAGCAGGTCTTGCTGCAACCACCACGCAAGAGCTATCTCGTGAACAAGCCATCTTAAGGGCTGAGCAGTCTTTAAATAGTAGCGCTACGAAAGAGCAGGTCGCTGAGATAAGGAAATATGCTGCGGCTGAATGGGATGCGGCGAATGCCTTAAAAAAACGTCAGCAGTCAGAGCAAGCAAAGAAATTTACCGACCAAGTAAATGCAGAATATAAAGTTACACCAAATGCTGTGACAGGAGCGGTTTTAGACCCGACCGCGCAGATTAACGCTGAGGAAACGGAAAAACTCGCTGCATTGAATCGTTATCAGCAGATGGGGGTATTAAGCGTCCAGCAATATGAGGATGCAAAAACCGCAATCCAATTGACGGCTTCCAATGCACGTAAAAAAATTGCGGTGGATGAAGCAAACGCACAAGTCGCAGCTATGGGATCTTTGCTGGGGTCGGTCTCTCAGGGATTCGAAAGCCTTGCGTCCATTATTGCAAACTCATCAGGTAAAAGCGCTGGAGCTTATACTGCGATGTTCGCTGCAGCGAAAGCATTTGCTGTGGCTCAGTCGACCTTAAGCCTTAACACAGCAATCATGCAGGCAATGGCCGATCCAACAGCACTGACACCTGCACAGAAATTGGCAAACTATGCCGCGATTGCTTCTGCTGGAGCGTCACTGCTTTCCAATATTGCCAGTATCAGCATGAGTGGTGGTCGTCGCTACGGTGGTGGGGTATCTGCCGGCAATGCCTACCGCATCAACGAAGATGGACGCTCTGAAATCTTTCAGACTGCAGGTGGACAGCAGGCATTCATCCCGAACCAGTCAGGGAAGATTATTCCTGCCGATAAGGCCGGAGGTGGCGGTGGGGTGGTTGTGCAGCAAACCAATCATTATCATTTTGAAGGAAGCCCAAACAGCCCTGAGACCGTTAAGCAATTTGAAAAGATGGCTTACAACGCAGCACTGCGAGCAATAAGCAATGAACAAAGGCCAAATGGACTGTTACGGAGGAAGTGATGCCAGAAACATTCACATGGACACCACAGCGCGCTTACCAGGTTGAACGTACCCCAAACGTAGCCGTTGTTAAGCTCGGTGACGGCTACGAGCAGCGACAGGTGAAGGGTATCAATCCGCTAATGGATAAATACTCCCTGACCTTCAGGGGGGTAGGCGGTGTCTGCCGGAGTAATTCTGCCAAGGATGCTGAGGCGTTCCTAAAAGCACGGGGCGCGGTTGAATCCTTCTACTGGACGCCATCAGATACCGGAGTGCAGGCGCTGTTTGTCTGCCGCTCCTGGAGTTTAACAAAGACGGGGCCGCTATTTGAACTGACGGCAACGTTTGAACAAGTGCCACGATAAGGGGATTATTATGAAATTTACCGAACTACCTGATCATGTAATTGAAGCAGCGGCAAAGACGCTTTCTCGCGAACTTGATGGGATATCGACGTGGGAAGATGATAAACGAACGGAAAAGGCCAATGCTGTTGCCGAATCCGTTCGTGAGAGCTTTATCAGGCTTTGCGATGGGGATTAACTGCTTTCTTTATCCTCATCTTTAAAATGCTGCACTGCCTGGTCATACATTGTTAGAAGACCAGAAATATTTCCGCTGGAGTAAACGGGTACTCTTTGGGCTCTAATCATTTCAATCAATAATGCATACGCTGATTCTTCTGGTGAGTCTTTTGGGTTTATCAGGCCAGACATAAAACCTCCTTTTGTGTTGAAGCTTCAGCCTAACCCCTCTTTATTTTGTTTCACATCCTGACAAAAGATCAGTAGCCGCCGTCGAGCGGCTTTTTTTATGGGAGTTTGCCGTGCGCGACATACCAGCAAATTTAATTATCGACAGCGTTGACGCCGGAGTAGGCGCATTCATCGATTTGTTCGAAGCTGACCTGCAACCCTTTGGTGGCGACCTTATCCGGTTCCATTCCGGCACAAACGGCTATTATGGCAATGTTATATGGAAAGGTAACCAGTACCAGGCGTACCCGATAGCAGTGGAAGGATTCGAGTCAAAGAACGAAGGGACCTATGCCAGGCCGTCAATGGCGGTATCCAACATTACCGGCCTGCTGACGGGCATCAACCACGACTTCGACGATATGCTCGGTGTGGTTATAACTCGCCGGCAGGTTCCGGTAAAAAATCTGGATGCGGTGAATTTCCCGAATGGGAACCCTGACGCGGACCCGACACAGGAGGCGGTGTCCCGCTACGTTGTCGAGGAGATGACAGAGGAGACTTTCGAGCAGGTGACATACACGCTGGCGACACCGATTGACTGCGACAACGCCATCATCCCGGCCCGGACCATTCTCGCCGACGTATGCCAGTGGCAGTATCGCGGCGTCGGGTGTGGATATGACGGGCCGCCTGTTGCAGATGAGCGTGACAACCCAACCACTGATCCAGCGAAGGATAAATGCTCCCACCGTCGTACCGGTTGCCGGTTTCGCTACCCACGTCCTGAACCAATGCCAATAAGCAGTTTCCCCGGCTCTCAAAAGGTCTCCTGATGCATGAATTACTCGATTATGCGGCATCGTCGCAGGATGAAGTGTGCGCGCTAATCCTGAACGACGAGCGAGTATTTCGCTGTCGGAATGTGCATCCAGAGCCCTGGCATAATTTCCGCATAAGTGACGATGACTGGCTTGCGGCGGAGGAAGAAGGGGAGATTACAGCGGTCTTCCATTCGCACCCGCAAAGCCAGCCAGCGCTTTCAGGTGCTGACCGGCAGACGCAGGTTATGACCGGTCTGTCATGGTGGCTGGCATCTGACGGAGAGCTCAGGAAATACAGGCCTGTGCCACTCCTGCTGGGGCGCAAGTTCGAGCACGGCATCATGGACTGCTACACGCTCTTTCGGGACGCATACCACCTTTGCGGAATCGACCTGCCTGATTTTGAGCGCACTAACGGATGGTGGCTGCGGGGAGAGAATCTCTATCTGGCTAACATGCCGGACAACGGGTTCTATCAGGTATCTATGCAGAATGCACAACCCGGTGACGTCATTATCAGGCAGCCATTCCCCGGCGCCGACCCATGCCACTCAATGATTCTCCTTCATGACAACCTGGTACTTCACCATGACCATGCCGGACACCTCAGCAGACGAGAACAAATGCGCCCGGCATACATCAAGCAGACGCATTCAATCTGGAGACACGAACAGTGCTCATCTTTAAATTTGCAGGCAATCTACGCCGATTTTACCGCCAGATATCCCTGAACGTTGATACTCCAGCGCAGGGATTACGCCTTCTTCTGGCGCAGGATTTCGAATTCAAAAAAGCCTTTCTCAATACAAAGCTGCGTATGCGGGTAGCGGGCGAGGATATTGAGGCATCTGCGATGCAATGGCATATGGACCGCCACCTTAAAGATGGCTCAGTGGTCCTGTTCGTGCCGGTAGTGGAGGGGGCGATCACCGCCGCTGCGGCCGCATGGATTGCGGTTGCCGTTAGCGTAGCGTCTATAGCTTATTCGGTTTACATGTCACGCAACATGAAGACCAAAACCTCCGCAGAAGCCGCAGAGACCAATACGCTCACAAATAACTCATTTACCAGTGCTGAGAACCGGGTGGGGCAGGGGCGCGCGGTGCCACTCCTACTGGGAGAAATGGAGGTCGGTTCGAACGTAATTTCACTCGGTATCGACACAAGCAACAACCAGGACTGGACGGAATCTATTAGCTAAGGTGGCATTATGTCTTCAGGCGGCGGCAAAGCATCAACCCCCAAACTCCTCGACGATAACCTCAAGTCAAAGCAATTTTACCGGGTACTGGATCTCATCAGCGAAGGGCCTATCTATGGGCCCGTTGATCAGGAACACCTGTCATCATTCAAGCTCAATAAGACTCCCGTAACTGATGCGACAGGCAGTGTCAGCGTAAATGGTGTCAGCGTCGCCTGGCGCCCCGGCTCTGAAACGCAATCCCCCATTAATGGCTTCTCTGCTATTGAAGCGACCACCATCGTAAACACCGAAGTAACCTATGATACTCCGCTGGTTCGCACCATAACCGATCAGGACGTTACCCGGGTGCGGTTTAACGTTGGTGTCACCGGACTGGTCGAGCAGGACACCAAAGGCAATCAGAAAAACACGTCCGTCACTCTGGTGTTGGAGAGCAGAACTGGCGCTTCAGGCTGGGTTATTGAAAAGACCGTGACCATCACCGGGAAGATATCAGGCGAATATCTTGAGGCCCATCTTATTGATGCTCCGGATATCAAGCCGTTTGATATTCGCGTTCGCCGCATTACACCGGACAGCAGCAGCGATTTGCTGTCCAACGGCACTACCTGGAATAGCTACAGTGAAATCACCGACGACAATCTGAGCTATCCATTTTCAGCCATCGCTGGCGCTGTTATCGACCGTGACCAGTACACTGACACTCCAAGCCGTACTTACCATCTCCGCGGGCTGATTGTGTCTGTACCAGACAACTATGACCCGATAACCCGCACTTACTCCGGTTTATGGCTGGGTGGATTTAAGCAGGCTTGGACCAATAACCCGGCATGGTTGTTCAGAGAGCTGGCGAAGAATACCCGTTTCGGACTGGCTAAACGTGCCGGCTACATAGATGTTGATGACGGTGCACTCTATGTTCTGTCTCAATATTGCGATCAGCTTGTTGATGATGGGTTCGGCGGAAAAGAACCACGCATGACGCTAAACGCCTACATCACAGAGCAGGCTAGTGCGAGAGACATTCTCGACAAGATAGCGAGCATGTTCCGTGGAATTGCATTGTGGGACGGTGTGCGCCTGTCTGTCATGCTGGATGCGCCACAAGATCCGATTGCGACAATCACGAATGCTAACGTGGTTGATGGCAACTTCAAGCGAAGCTCTGTGAAGCGCTCTGAGAAATACAATGCAGTGGTGGTGTCATGGACCGACCCGGATAACGGTTGGGAGCAGGTAAAAGAGTACGTATCCGATGACGACATGATTGCACGTGGAAATTACAACGAGACTACCCTTGAGGCTTTCGGGTGTACCTCTCGCGGGCAGGCATGGCGAGCAGGGAAGTGGCTACTGGAAACTGCAAAGCGTGAGAGCAGTCGATTAACATTCCAGATGGCCCGAGATGCCATTCATTTCACGCCCGGTGACATAGTTGAAATCATGGACAACAACTATGCTGGCGCGCGGCTCGGCGGCAGAATTATGTCACATTCAGGCAATAAAATTACCGTTGATGCTGTCGAATCATCGCTTATAGCTGGCGGCGATACCATGTCTATCATGGGGAGCAGCGGTAAGTTCGTGAAGTACGTGATTGATGGCGTTGCTAACAACGTGGTAACCCTGAAGACGACTCCATCATGGGTGCGGGATGGAACAGTGTTTGCTATCTCTTCCAGCAACGTCTCAACTCGGTTATTTCGTATCCTCAGCGTCGCAGAGACAGAAAACAATTCCGTATACAGTATTACTGCGTCACAGCATGATCCGAATAAACAGGCCATTGTGGATGAAGGCGCAGTGTTCGAAATTCCTAACGACACGCTTAATGGCTACCGCGTTCCGAACGTTGAAAACCTGCGGATTATTAACACCAATTCGGAAACAGTACAGGTCACGGCAACCTGGGAAACAGCCACGACGACCAAAAAGCTGGTTTTCGAATTGTATGTCTATTCGGCTGATGGGAAAGTGGTTTCTCAGTACGAAACCGACCAGTTCCGGTATGAGTTTTATGGGCTGGCTGCCGGTAGCTATACGCTGGGTGTTCGTGGCCGCAATGAAAACGGGATGAAAGGTGTTGAAACGCAGATCAGTATGATTATCGGTGCGCCACCTGCACCATCCAGCATTATCTGGACGCCCGGCCTGTTTTCTGCTGACCTGGTGCCAGTCATGCGTATCACCGCTACCACAGATACTTCTTTCGAATTCTGGTACTCAGGGCAAAACAAGATTACCGATCCGGCTAATATCGAAGACCTGGCGCAGTTTTTGGGTCGCTCAAACCAGTGGACGCTTCACGGCCTACAAGCAGATAAAACGTATTACGTTTATGTGCGCACCAGGAATGCTTTTGGTGTGTCTGAATTCGTTGAGGTGTCAGGCCAGGCGTCATCTGATATCCCTGGAATGATAGATCTCATTGATGAGCAGATACGCGAGTCAGACGCGTTTAAAAATGTTCAGGAGGGTGTTGATACTAATCTGGAAGGTATCATGTCAAATACGCTGGCAAACCACGGAACCGTGGAACACCAGTGGGCTCAGTATGGCGAAGTTCGTGCTGACATCCTAGAGGTTAAAACAACCGTTGCTACAGCCGAGCAGGGGCTCGCTGACCTGTCAACCTATGTTCAGGCATCAATCGGACCAGAGGGCAGTCTGACGGCTGCGGTTAACCAGAAACTTACCGCCGAAGTAAATATTGATGGAACGGCAAAAGCTTCTTATGTCACTAATCTCGGCATTATCAGGAATGGAGTGAAATACAGCACCGGGTTCGGTATGTCGATTGAGCCATCGGGGAACAGCTATAAATCCACAGTGGTCTTTGCTGCAGATCAGTTTGGTATTTACTCAGGAAGCGACCCGGGAAATTACCAGGCTGCGTTCTTCGTTTACAACGGCCAGGTCTTTATCAGCTCAGCGTTTATTCAGGATGGCACGATCACCAATGCCAAAATCGGTAACTTTATCCAGTCCAACAATTATGTTGCAGGGTCTGTCGGGTGGAGGCTGGATAAATCAGGAACATTTGAGAACTACGGTTCGACAGCTGGAGAGGGAGCCATGAAACAGACAAACCAGACAATCAGTGTGCGTGACGCCAACAATGTGTTGAGGGTGCAGATCGGGAGAATCACGGGAACATGGTAAACATTGGGCCTCAGGTGGGGCCCTTTTTTAGGATGAACAGCGATGGCTCAGTACGGTGTTGAAACCTGGGACGCATCAGGCAGGGTGAACAACTATGGAATTAAGCCTGTCAGTGTAAGCGGCTACCTACAGTTGGCCCAGAATGAAAAAACAGGCTCTTACTCCGTAGTGCTTCCACCGGGGTGTAAGCTTACTTATTTTCAGATCATGAACGGCGATCAGTGGGGAACAAGCCGGAGGAAGATCACTATTTCAGGTGGGACCGCAACGGTATCGGCAGTAGGCGATACCGACTACTCTGCAGGGACTGAGCCTGCGGCCGCGGCGTATCTCATTTTCCAGATAGAGAGGGCATAAATGGCGCAGTATGGCGTTTTACTGACGACGACGGCCGGAGAAGTATGGGTCACCGCTAACAGTTCGCCTATTTCGTTGCAGGCACGGAAGACAGCAGAACTACAGGGGACATCGGGTTTCAATACCAAAGTGACGCACACATTTCCCTCAGGTCAGCCCGTTGTCGCCTTTGTTCATTGCACAGTTGAGGTGGAAATCACCCAGACGATAAGCGGGAACACCATCACTATTGATTTCCTCAGACCAAATGCAACCGGCACAGCGTACGTTTATTTTTTCTCTATTTTCCCACAGACAAAGCCAGACTACGGGCTGGCCGTCTGGGATGCGTCAGGGACGCTTATTTTGACAAACGAAACGCGGACACTCAGTGATGTGGTAACCCTCGGTACTGCCGGGATAGATGCAAGTTCAGGCTATAACATCAATACCACGCTGGCGGGGAAATGGGCCTGTATGCCTGCCATGCTGGGTTTGATTACTGGAGTGATATCGGCTGGCGGCCAGCCGCAGCCCTACTCGGCGATATACAAGAGCATGGCGAAACTTGAGGGAGGCAACACGCGAATATTCGCCAGACCACAAACAACGCCCAGCGGAAGCCTTCAGAACGTCGCGTATTCTAATCTGAGAAACGTGATTATGGCCATCAACTGCGTCAACTACGATTGATCGTTTTCGGCGATCAATTATGTTTTATTGATCTACAAAATCAATTATATACCTTTGATTCATCTTGTTATTGTTTAGCTTCGTTAATACCCTGGGATATAACCACGATGAAAAACATGATTCTTTGCCTGGCGGTGGCTGTATTGCTCTCCGGTTGCGCTGGCGTTCTTCAGAAGCAGCATCCCATATGTACCGGAACGGCCCTGATCGGAGGACAGGAAAACATCGTCCAGATTTACGGAGTGCGCAAGCAAAGTAACCAGACCCAGTACCGCGCCGGTTACCCCTTTAACTGGTCATGGGTCAGCGCAAACACGTTCAGTAGTACCACCTGCCAATAACTCAAACATTTTTGAATAAACCCCGCTCCGGCGGGGTTTTTTATTGCCCGAAAGGAGCGCATATGTCTGCAGGAACTATCAACCTGACAAATGGGTCCGCTGTTGTTGGCGGTGCCGGAACCTCATTCGCAACCGAACTCGCCGCAGGTGATTTCATTGTTTCGACTGTGGGCGGTGTGCCCTACACGCTGCCGGTGAAAACGGTCGACAGTAATACCCAGGTGACGCTGGTCAGCAACTTTACCGGGCCAACGCAATCCGGCGCTGCTTGGTCAGCCGTCCCCCGCGTTGCGCTGAACATGGTAACTGCCGCGCTGGTGGCACAAAGTGCAGAAGCGCTGCGTGGACTGAATTACGACAAACAGAACTGGCAGCAAGTATACAGCGCCGCCGGAAACATCACAGTGAAGCTGCCAGACGGCACTACCTTCACCGGCCCGTCATGGAAATATCTGTCTGACAATATGGCGACTAAGAGCGGCGGGGCCGTACCTGTTAACCAGGGCGGTACCGGATCGACAACCGAATCAGGCGCTCGCATAAACCTCGGTCTGGGAAACAGCGCAACCAGAAATGTTGGAACGACTGCCAGCACGGTAGCCGCCGGAGATGATTCGAGATTTGTCACTGTGAATGGCAAAACTGGTGGTGATATTTCCACTCAGATTTCAGTGTCTGGAAATGTTTATGCAATTAATAAATCGGCCTCAGATCCAGCCTCAGGCACTGAAGTGTCAGGTAGTGCGTTCTCATCAAATTATATAGTTAACGGTGTTACACGGGTTCTTACAGGATTGTCAGGTAGATACAAATGGGGTGAATCAAACGGATATGGTCAGCTTGACGTAGCTCTTTTAGACGGCTCTGGCAACTATGTGAGGGGGGCATCGTACATTTTTTCTGGCAATGGTTCAGCAACTGCTCCTGGGTCATGGGTTCCTAACTCAGATGGTAGACTTAAGTTCGACATCAAACGCATCGAGGACCCGTTAGGAAAAATGGTTAAGCTTCGCGGCGTAACCTGGCAGCGTCTGGATGGCGTGGCCCCAGGGATTGGGTTTATTGCCCAGGAAGTGCAGGATGTATTTCCTGAATTCGTTTTCGAGGGTGGTGACCGTACTCTGGATGATGGTACGGTCGTAGAGAAGGTTTTAAGCCCTGATACCTACGGTGTGGCTGCAGCACTTCACCATGAAGCGATTCTGGCATTAATGCAGGAAGTTGAAGATTTAAAGAAAAAGGTAGCAGAGTTGCACTCTGGAAGCTGATGAAGCCGCCGCTCATCGTAAGCAAAAATGGGCGGCGACAGATTACCCGAACAAGTTTTAAAGGCCAACCTGACGAACGGTCGGGAACTCTGAGACCAACCACATATCGGACTCTTCAAACATTTCCTCCAGCATGCGGTTGAGTTTTTCCCGATCGCTTTTGCTGGCATCACTATTCAACCCGTTCGCCTGCATCGGCTTTACCTTCACTTCGGCACCAGGGAAAATCTGGTGCACCCGCTTCGTCAGCTCGGCCAGAATGATCTCCCTGGCCCCTTCGAGCCCCTCAACATTTCGCTTGTCATAAACCAGTTCAACAAACATACCGATCCTCTTATAAGTGAAAACTGCCTGTGCTTGATCTGTTTTCGTGAAAATACTACTGTATATGCATACAGTTAATGAGCGAGTAAGGGTGCGTTTATGCCTCGTCAACCGGATATTCGTGCTGCTTTTATTGCGGCCATACAGCAAAACCCGAAGGGCTATCTCTGTCTGCATACAGACAAATTCATCGCTGAACTGCAGGAGAGGAACTGGCATTTCAGTCAGGCGGATGCAAATACATGGATCGAGCGATACCAGCCGGACTTCGCCGATAAGACGACAAACGAAAGCGAGAACCGGTACTGGATCCTACGTAACATGGGGAGGGTTTTCTAATGGGCTTTCCTTCGCCGGCTACGGATTACGTTGAACAGCGTATATCGCTTGACGAGCGCATCATCACCAGGCCAGCGGCTACGTACTTTATGCGGGCCGGTGCAACGCATTACCGGGAAGGTATCCTCAACGGTGCTTTGCTGGTTGTCGACGCGTCACTGTCTCCATGTGATGGTTCATTGCTGGTTTGCATAGATAGCGGTGAGTTTAGGATTAAGCGGTATCGCACACACCCGCGGCCACACCTGGAAAACCTTGAGAACGGTAAACGGGAGAGTTTGCCAGATAAGGATGAGGTATCCGACACTTCGCGTCCGGTATTTGGGGTGATCACGTATATCATCAACGACGCGCGGTCTGGCGAGTTCGACGACTGCCCGGTGATGTGAAAATTGCGTTGTGTACCAAATTGCGTACCAAGCAAAATCAGCACATCACCTTACCCTTACTGGTGGCTGCTCTCAGCGTTGCTGCGCGTAATCGTGGAACAAAAAAGTCGGGCGAGCGGCAGAGTCAGACACCAGTAATACCATCCTGTTAAAAAATGACGTCACTATGGTAAACGATCGTGCGGGTCAGACCGAATAAAAAGCACCGCCGCGTCGCAAATTTGCGCGCCAGCTTCAGAGAAAAATCTGCGTTCTGTCACATTTTTTTGCAATTAAGCCAGGTAACGACATCAGAACTCCCGTAAAAAGGTCATCGATTTTTAATGACCTGAGGATATACCGTTGAAACGCCGTCTGTTTATTGCTGTTTCTTTACTCGCTTCGAGTGTCTCATCTGCTTTTGCGGCCGAACCACTGGATTTTTCGCCGCAGCCTCCGGCCATTCAGGCTGGCTCCTGGGTGCTGATGGATTACACGACTGGTCAGATTTTAACGGCGGGCAACGAACATCAACAACGTAATCCGGCGAGCCTGACCAAGCTGATGACGGGTTATGTGGTGGATCGGGCCATTGATAGCCACCGCATTACCCCGGATGACATCGTCACCGTAGGGCGCGATGCGTGGGCAAAAGGGAACCCGGTGTTTGACGGTTCGTCGCTGATGTTCCTGAAAGAGGGCGATCGCGTCACCGTGCGCGATCTGAGCCGCGGCCTGATTGTCGATTCCGGCAACGACGCCTGCGTGGCGCTGGCCGATCACGTGGCGGGCGGGCAGCCGCAGTTCGTGAAGATGATGAACGACTATGTGCAGAAGCTGAACCTGCGTGATACCCACTTCGAAACCGTCCACGGGCTGGACGCGCCTGGCCAGCATAGCTCGGCGTATGACCTGGCCGTTCTCTCCCGGGCCATTATCCACGGTGAGCCCGAGTTTTATCATATGTACAGCGAAAAGAGCCTGACCTGGAACGGGATCACCCAGCAGAACCGTAACGGCCTGCTGTGGGATAAGACCATGAACGTAGACGGGCTGAAAACGGGGCATACCTCGGGGGCCGGCTTTAACCTGATTGCATCCGCCGTTGACGGTCAGCGTCGTTTGATTGCCGTTGTAATGGGAGCGGACAGCCCGAAAGGGCGTGAGGACCAGGCCCGAAAACTGCTGCACTGGGGGCAGCAGAATTTCGATACGGTGCAGATCCTGCATAACGGAAAAAAAGTGGGAACGGAGCGCATCTGGTACGGCGACAAGGAGCAGGTAAAACTGGGCACCGACCAGGACTTCTGGCTGGCCTTGCCGAAAGCGGAGGTGCCCAATATCAAAGCCAAATACGTGCTGGATAAAAAAGAGCTGGAAGCGCCGATTGCCGCGCATCAGCGTGTCGGGGAGATCCAGCTTTACGATCGTGACAAGGTGGTAGCCCACTGGCCGCTGGTCACGCTGGAAGCCGTTGATAAAGGCGGCCTGTTCTCTCGTCTGAGCGATTATCTGCATCACACGCTTTAACCGCCGATGAGCAGACTGGCAGGGTTGCGAGTCTGCTCACATAATAAACACTCCTCGTTTGCTGATAATGATAATCCAGTTTTATAGTGTATAAATATACAGTGATAAACGGAGGCAGCATGGACTACAGCATTACGCAGCAACAGAAACGTAAGATTGCCGGTTTTCATTTGGTCGGTCCGTGGGAACACACGGTAAAACAGGGCTTTGAACAGCTGGTCATGTGGGTCGACGGGCGTCACATTGAGCCGCTGGAGTGGGTGGCGGTCTACTACGATAACCCGGATGAAGTCCCGGCCGAAAAACTGCGCTGCGATACGGCCGTTACCGTACCGGACGATTTTGTGATCCCGGAAAACAGCGAAGGCGTCATGATGACGGAAATCGCGGGCGGTGATTATGCCGTGGCGACGGCGCGTGTGGAAAACTACGACTTTGCCACGCCGTGGTATCAGTTCTTCAATTCCCTGCTGCAGGACAATACGTATCAGATGGCGCTCAAACCCTGCTTCGAGCGCTACCTGAATGACGGCAACGCGGACGGCTACTGGGATATTGAAATGTATATCGCGGTAGAGCACAAACCGGTTTAGGCCTGCTGAATAAAGGGTTTTTCAGCCGGGACCGTTCCGCCCGGCTGAAAACACAGTACAATTGTGATTTGCCGTGTAGCTGGAGAGCGGGTGTGCGTCCCGACAAATCATTAACCCCTTTTGAAATTCGGTTGTATAAACACTACCGTGTGGTGCACGGGTGTCGCATCGCGCTGGCATTCGTATTGACGTTTGTACTGGTCCGCTTGCTGGAGGTTCCGGAAGGGACGTGGCCGCTGATCACGCTGGTGGTGGTGATGGGGCCCATCTCGTTTTGGGGCAACGTTGTCCCGCGCGCCTTCGAGCGTATTGGCGGGACCGTGTTAGGCTCGGCACTTGGGCTTATCGCCCTGAAGCTGGAACTTATCTCGTTTCCGGTCATGCTGATATGGTGTGGTGCCGCCATGTTCCTGTGCGGCTGGCTGGCGTTGGGCAAGCGTCCTTATCAGGCGCTGCTGATTGGTATTACGCTTGCGGTGGTGGTCGGCGCACCCGCCGGGGATATGACCACGGCGCTGTGGCGAAGCGGGGATGTCATTCTGGGTTCACTGCTCGCCATGCTGTTTACCGGCATCTGGCCGCAGCGGGCTTTTCTGCACTGGCGTATCCAGATGGCCAACTATGTCACCGCGTTTAACCGCGTCTATCAGGCCGGTTTTTCCCCTAATCTGGTTGAACGCCCCCGGCTGGAAAAGCATCTGCAAACCATCCTCAACGACGTGGTCAAAATGCGCGGCCTGATCACGCCCGCCAGCAAAGAGACCCATATTCAGAAAGCGATTTTCGAAGCCATCCAGACGGTAAGCCGCAACCTGGTCTGCATGCTTGAACTGCAAATCAACGCGCACTGGGCCTCTCGCCCGAGCCATCTGTTGATGCTTAACGCGCAGACCCTCAAAGAGACCCAGCAGATGACGCAGCAAACGCTGTTGACTATCGCTCATGCGCTCTACGAAGGTAACCCGCAGCCGATACTGGCAAACAGCGAGCGGCTGAATGAGATCGTTGCGGAGCTGAAGCAGTTAATCAATGAGCGGCAGGGCGATAACGTGGCGGAAACGCCCATTCATGGCTATGTCTGGCTGAGTATGGAACTGGCGCGACAGCTTGAGCTGCTATCGCATCTGATTTGTCGGGCGCTGCGCAAATAAAACGCGGATGTGACGCCTGCTGCTTCGATTCAGCAGCAATTGGGGTTATGATAGGTTTAAACGATATACTCATTGTCATTCGCAGCCGCTGTCAGTAAGGTTGTTGTTACAACGGTTGCTTTAACGAATCCGAATCTCACATTATCAGGGGTGTAAAAATGGAAACTACCAAGCCTTCGTTCCAGGATGTTCTGGAATTCGTCCGCCTGTTCCGCCGCAAAAACAAGCTGCAGCGTGAAATCCAGGACGTTGAGAAGAAGATCCGTGACAACCAGAAACGTGTTCTGCTGCTCGACAACCTGAGCGACTACATCAAGCCAGGCATGAGCGTTGAAGCTATTCAGGGCATCATCGCCAGCATGAAGAGCGACTATGAAGACCGTGTTGATGATTACATCATCAAAAACGCTGAACTGTCCAAAGAGCGTCGCGACATCTCTAAGAAGCTGAAAGTGATGGGCGAAATCAAAAACGGCGAAGCAAAAAGCGAGTAATCGCAGCGAATCGTGAAAAAGGCTCTCTGGTGACAGAGAGCCTTTTTTTATGACTCAGAACGTGGCTGTAGCTGATAAATCCAGGCTTGAACCTGCTTGCCTTCAGAGGTAGTCACCGTGACCTCAACCCGGTCATAGCCGTCTTCAAACTCATCCAGCATTTGCCAGTGTGCGGAAAGGTTATCAGAGATAAACAGATAGCCTTCGACGCGCGGTCCATCAGAGTGGAGGACAATCCCGGGAAAGTCTGCCGCCGCACCCCAGCCGCGTTCGTAGAACGTACCGGAGACGAAACCGGCCAGCCATTCACCGCCGATGTTTTCAAGGATATGCGCATTAGAATGGCCCGGACGCAGCGTGCCGTAGACAAACAGAGCGTTCATTTTCCCTCATCCGCAAAGCAAAAAGCCTGCTTTAAAAGCAGGCTTTTTAAATTTGGCTCCTCTGACTGGACTCGAACCAGTGACATACGGATTAACAGTCCGCCGTTCTACCGACTGAACTACAGAGGAATCGTTGTGGAGGCTTATCTTAGCGGCGAAAAAACTTTTGTCAAACCTGATCTTAGGGAATATCGACTGATTGCTGATTCTGTCGTCAGTTTGTTGTAATTCCACACATCTTTTTTCAGGAAAATACTTTGCAGGATTAGCATTTCTCCCCCATCATTTGAAATGGAGTTTCAACTTTTCTCGCTAAGGTCCATTTTGAACGTCACTGCCTCCTTACGCCAGGCGATCGCGCGCACGCCATGGTATGCAAAACGTAAAAGCTATCGTGTCCTGTTCTGGCGTGAAATCACCCCTCTTGCTGTGCCTATCTTCCTGGAAAATACCTGCGTTCTGCTGATGGGGGTACTGAGCACCTTCCTGGTGAGCTGGCTGGGGAAAGAGGCGATGGCGGGGGTCGGGCTGGCGGACAGCTTTAACATGGTGGTGATGTCATTTTTTGCTGCCATCGATCTCGGGACGACGGTGGTGGTGGCTTTTAGCCTCGGCAAGCTCGATCCCAAACGTGCGCGCGAGGCAGCCCGCCAGTCGCTGATGATCATGACTGTCTTTTCGATTGTTCTGGCGGCGGTGATCCACTATTTCGGTAAAGAGATTATCGATTTTGTCGCCGGGGAAGCCACGAACGAGGTCAAAGACCTGGCGCTGACCTATCTGGAGATGACCGTAATAAGCTATCCGGCGGCGGCTATCGCCCTGATTGGCAGCGGCGCGCTGCGCGGGGCAGGTAACACCAAAATTCCGCTCCTGATCAACGGCGGAATGAATATCCTGAATATCATCATCAGCAGCGTGCTGATCTACGGCGTGTTCTCGTGGGACGGGCTGGGGTTCGTCGGCGCCGGACTGGGGCTAACCATTTCACGCTATATCGGTGCGGCGGCGATTATCGGCGTGCTGATGGCGGGGATTACTCCCTCGCTGCGCCTCACGCTGAAGAGCTATTTCCGCCCCTTTAACTTCGCCATTATCTGGGAAGTGATGGGGATCGGCATTCCCGCCAGTATTGAGTCGGTGCTGTTTAACGGCGGGAAGCTGCTGACGCAGATGTTTGTCGCCGGGATGGGCACCGACGTTATCGCCGGTAACTTCATCGCCTTTTCTATCGCCTCGCTGATTAACCTGCCGGGTAACGCGCTGGGTTCGGCCTCGACTATCATTACCGGGAAACGGCTCGGGAAAGGGCAGATCGGACAGGCTGAGCGGCAGCTGCGCCACGTTTTCTGGCTGTCGACCATTGGACTGACCGTGATTGCCTGGGGAACGGCGCCGTTTGCCGGGCTGATGGCCTCGTTCTATACCCACGAAGAGGACGTTAAAGAGGTCGTTAAAATCCTCATCTGGCTCAATGCGGCCTTTATGCCCATCTGGGCGGCCTCATGGGTACTGCCAGCCGGGCTGAAGGGCGCGCGTGACGCCCGCTTTGCGATGTGGGTGTCGATGCTCGGCATGTGGGGATGTCGCGTTGTGGCGGGGTATACGCTCGGGGTGATGCTCGGATGGGGCGTGGTTGGCGTCTGGCTGGGTATGTTCCTGGACTGGGCCGTACGGGGCGCGCTGTTCTACTGGCGCATGGTCAGCGGGCGCTGGCTGTGGAAATACCCGCGGAAAAATGCCTGACAATTGCGCGAAGTGGAGAATAAATCGGCAAACGATCGGAAATATGCATTCTGCCTTTGACATCATGGGGGAGCATCGATAATATGCGCCCCGTTCACACGATTCCTCTGTAGTTCAGTCGGTAGAACGGCGGACTGTTAATCCGTATGTCACTGGTTCGAGTCCAGTCAGAGGAGCCAAATTTGAAAAGCCTGCTTTTAAAGCAGGCTTTTTGCTTTTCTGGGTTGGGTTAAATTGTCGGGTGGCGGCTGCGCCTTACCCGACCGACAACAACCTCGAATCGTAGGCCGGGTAAGGCGAAGCCGCCACCCGGCAAAAGCCGCACTATCCGTTCACACGAACCGGTGCCGTCGCCTCTTCCAGCCACGAACGCGCATCGCTGTTCACCAGTGGTGACAGCGCCTCACGCACCTGCTGGTGATACGCATCCAGCCACGCTTTTTCCTGTTCGCTCAACAGATCCAGCTCGACCTGGCTTAAATCAATCGGGATCAGCGTCAGCGAGGCAAATTTACAGAATCCCGGACGGCTCTCCACAATCTCCACCTGGTTTTCAATGCGAATCCCGTGGCTATCGCCCAGATAGTAGCCAGGTTCAATCGTCATGATATTGCCCGCCACCAGCGGCCACGGGTTGACCTTTTTGGCGATGCGATGCGGATTCTCATGGATCAGAAGCTGATGCCCCACGCCATGCCCTGTGCCGTGATCGTAATCCAGCCCCATCTCCCACAGCGGACGACGCGCGAAGGCATCCAGCTGATGCCCCTGAGTGCCAGAGGGGAACTGCAGGGTAATGAGCGACAGAAAGCCTCTCAGCACGGCGGTGTAGTGCAGGCGCTGCTGCGGGTCGACCTTACTCCATGCCAGCGTGCGCGTGGCATCGGTGGTGCCATTAATGTACTGACCGCCGGAATCGTTCAGGTAAAAATGATCATGGCCGATGGGCTTGTTGCTGGCCTCGCTCGAATGATAGTGGCACATCGCCGCATTGCTCGAAGAGGCGGAGATGGTCGCAAAGCTTTGCTCGATAAACCCGGGCTGCTGTTTACGGAACGCGAGCTGCTGCGCCTGCACTTCCAGCTCGGTGAGCGGATTTCCTGCCGCCTCGCGCAGCGGCACTTCGCGGCTCAGCCAGGCCAGGAAGTTGACCCAGGCGGCACCGTCCTGGTGATGGCACGCGCGATACCCAGCCAGCTCGATCGGGTTTTTGGTGGCCTTCATCAGGGTGATGGGATCGGTTCGCCAGACAATCTCTCCCCGTGGTTCAATGGCAAAGCGCAGGGCGACCGGAGCGGAATCGGCATCAACCATCACCCGTTTGCCTGCAGCAATCTGCTGACAGCGTTCGATGAAGGCGTCCTGCGGCGCAATCGTAAACGCATTGCGCACCTCTTCAGGCAGGGCGCCGAGCTTGTTGTCGTTTACAAACCACTCAACGTGGCCGTCACGACTCAGCAGGGCAAATGAGAGCGGTACCGGACTGGTTGGGATATCTGAGCCCCTTACGTTGAGCAGCCATGCAATGTTATCCGGCAGCGTAACGGCCAGATAATCAGCATTGTTCGCGGCCAGCACGGCAGCGACGCGCTGACGTTTGTCCTCGCTGCTTTCACCGCTTACTTCAACCGGCATTTCACGAATAAGCCCCGCCGGTGCGGCAGGGCGATCGGTCCATAAGGCGTCAAACGGCGAAACCTTCAGCGGTACCAGCCTGCACGGCGTGGCGGACAGTTGCTCAAACTCCGTATTGGTCATCAGCAGTGCGTCAAAACCGATGCGCGTGCCTGCCTCCACGTTTTCTGTCAGCCATTCAGCCAGCGGCTCGTTGTGCAGGTGGTGAATTTCAATCTCGTCCAGATTCACCTGAACGCGGGCCTGCACCTGATAGCGCCCGTCGACGAACAGCAGCGCTTTATCCTTCAGTACCAGCGCGACGCCGGCAGAACCGTCAAAGCCCGTCAGCCAGGCCAGCTTTTCGTCACAGGGCGCGCAGTATTCGCTCTGCCACGCATCCGCACGCGGGACGATCATCCCGTCGAGATGGCTGGCCTCAAGCCAGTGGCGCAGGGCAGAGAGCGGAGATGTGCTGGACATGGTTATTCCTTATCGTTATTAGCGGAACGGCGGCTCGTTGAAGGTGCGCAGCTTGCGGGAATGCAGCCTGTCACCTTCCGCCCGAAGCAGGTCGATGGCGCGAATGCCAATTTGCAGATGCTCTGAGATGGCCCCTTCATAGAAACGGTTGGCCTGGCCCGGTAGCTTAATTTCGCCGTGCAGCGGCTTATCGGAGACGCACAGCAGCGTGCCGTACGGGACGCGGAAGCGATAGCCCTGTGCGGCGATGGTGGCGCTCTCCATATCAATGGCTACCGCGCGGCTCAGGTTGAACCGCAGCGCGGAGGCGGAGTAACGCAGCTCCCAGTTGCGGTCATCCGTCGTGACGACCGTACCGGTGCGCAGGCGCTGTTTCACCTCTTCGCCCGGCATGCCGCTGACCGCTTTGGTGGCGTCATACAGCGCACGCTGTACTTCGGCGATGCTCGGGATTGGGATATCCGGCGGCAGCACCGCATCCAACACGTGGTCGTCGCGCAGGTAGGCGTGGGCGAGCACGTAATCGCCAATCAGCTGGCTTTCACGCAGGCCGCCGCAGTGACCAATCATCAGCCACACGTCCGGGCGCAGCACCGCCAGATGGTCGCAGATGGTTTTGGCGTTCGAGGGGCCGACGCCAATGTTAATCAACGTAATGCCCTGACCGTCGGCGGTGATCAGGTGCCAGGCGGGCATCTGGTGTTTTTTCCACGCCAGGTCGGAGATGGCCTGCTCGGGGGCTTCGGTCTCTGCGGTGATCCAGATCCCGCCCGCGCAGGAGAGGGCGATATACGGGCTTTCCGGGTCGAGGATCTGGCTGCATCCCCAGCGGACAAACTCGTCGACGTAGCGGGTGTAGTTGGTAAAGAGCACGAACGGCTGAAAATGTTCAGCGGGCGTACCGGTGTAGTGGCGCAGTCGCGCCAGGGAGAAATCGACCCGGCGGGCGTCAAAGTGCGACAGAGGAGAAAATTCTGCCGGGTGATAAATCCCGTCGGCGGTCTCATCGCCAATCTGCGACAGTTCCGTCGTCGGGAAGTGGCGGGTCAGCCCCGCGCTCATGGAGCGGTCAAGGGTTAACGCCGAACCGTCAATTACGTACGGATAGGGGATCTCATGCTGCGAGGGCTCAACGGCAATGTGCGCGCCGTAATCCTGGTACAACAGCGTAAGTTGTTCTTCAAGATACGGGCGGAACAGGGCCGGGCGGGTGACGGTGGTGCTGTAGCAGCCGGAGTGGGTAAAACGGGCGTAGGCGCGGGTTTTTGGCGTCGTGCTGGCGCTGCCGTCCCAGGTCACAGAGAGCGATGGATAAACAAAAAGGCCCTCGTTTCTGGCCTTTTGGTCGGGAAGTTTCCCTGTTTCGATATATTCGCTGATGGCGCTGCGCAGCGCATTGACGGACTGTTCATACAGCGCGTCGAGTTTTTCCAGCGCCTGAGCCGGGGTCAGGCTGGAGCCCTTATTATTCATCTCTGTCTCCTTGTTCCACAGGTGTGCGACTCTACCCGATAGTATGTCACACGCCTGTGAAACAAAAGGGTGATCAGGTGTGGCGGGGCTCTTTCATCACCAGCGCCGTCGCAGCAGAGAGCAGGCAACCGGCCAGCAGATAAATCGCCACGCTGTGCCAGTTTCCGCCGGAGAAGGTCACCAGCGCGGCGGCAATAAATGGCGTAAACCCGCCGCCGACCACGCTTGCGACCTGGTAGCCCACGCCCGCGCCGCTGTAGCGGTAGCTGGCGCCGAACAGTTCGGTAAACATCGGCTGCTGGACGCAGACCACCATGTCGTGAGCGACGTTGGCGAGCATGATGGCGAAGAAGACAATCCAGAATATCGACTGCGC
Organism: Enterobacter sp. GER_MD16_1505_Eko_090; assembly: GCF_003331015.1. Classification (NCBI taxonomy): domain Bacteria; kingdom Pseudomonadati; phylum Pseudomonadota; class Gammaproteobacteria; order Enterobacterales; family Enterobacteriaceae; genus Enterobacter; species Enterobacter sp. GER_MD16_1505_Eko_090. The sequence goes on from NZ_PUQF01000020.1 coordinate 24,727, forward strand.
CTCCAGCGCCATAAAGAATGGCCAGGCGCTGAGGGTGCCCACCAGCGCCCCGGTGATATAGACGCGACGGCGGCCAAAGCGGTCCGCCAGCCAGGCGAAGCAGGGGATGGTCAGGCAGCTGATCCCGCCAACCACCAGACCGATATTCAGGAACAGTTCACGCGGCAGGCCGAGGTTCTGCGTCGAGTAGTTCAGGGCAAACGCGGTGACGATATACATCGTCAGCAGTTCACACAGGCGCAGGGCAATAATTTTCAGAAAAGCGCCAGGATGCCGGACGAGTGCCTCCATGACCGGCAGCCTTTTTTTGACGGTCGGTTTTTCCTGCTGTTTTTCGAACTCTGCCGACTCCTCCATACCGTTACGGATCCACAGCGCGGCGATGACCAGCACGATGCTGAAGATGAACGGAATGCGCCAGCCCCAGCTCAGGAACTGCTCATCGGTGGTGAGCTGGCTGATCAAGGAGACCAGCCCGGTAGAAAGGAGCAGACCCACGCCGTATCCGACCTGCACGCCGCTGCTGTAAAACGCTTTCTTATTTTTGGGCGCGCTCTCAACGGATAGCAGCGCCGCGCCGCCCCATTCACCGCCCACGGCGAAGCCCTGAATCGCCCGTAATGTCACCAGCAATACCGGTGCCCACCAGCCAATCGCGGAAAACGACGGGAGAATGCCAATCAGCGCCGTGGCGATCCCCATCATCCAGACGGTAAGCATCAGCATGCGCTTGCGGCCGAGGCGGTCGCCAAAGTGGCCGAAGATCACCCCGCCCAGCGGGCGAAACAGAAAACCGACGCCGAATGTGGCAAACGCGGCGAGGGTGCCCATCGCGGGGCTGACCTGCGGAAAAAATTCGCGGTTAAACACCAGCGCGGCGGTAATGCCGTAGAGCAGAAAATCATACCAGTCGACGACGGCACCCGCGAAGCTGCCGAGTGCGGCGCGGCGGGCACGATTGAGCGAAGGTGTCTCCTCGTTGGGATGTGTGGAGGTGAGAGTGGAGTCCATAGTTGTCCTGTCTGCACTGATTTTTAATTATTGGTATAAGAAAAGGTCACTCACATAGCGGCCGTCATATAAACGGAACCTATGAGACTACCGCGACAGGGGGCCTGTGCAAACTGATTTTATTTCCTGATGGGTAATGCAAAACGGCTACGCTATGCTTACTAAAGAGCGAAGCGACTGAGGAAGGGAATATGTGTCGTAAAAAGGCGTTGGGCTGTCTTGCTGCGTTACTCATCAGCCAGAGCGTGCAGGCGGTGAGCTATCCTTTACCGCCGGCGGGCAGTCGCCTGGTGGGGAGCTCGCAGGTCATTACCGTGCCGGATCATAATACGTTACCGCTTGAGGCGTTTGCCGCGCAGTACGGGCAGGGGTTGAGCAATATGCTGGAAGCGAACCCGGGCGTGGATCCTTTTTTGCCTAAATCCGGTACCCGGCTGGTCATTCCCCAGCAGCTGATTTTGCCCGACACCGTTCGCGAGGGGATTGTCGTTAACGTGGCGGAAATGCGTCTCTACTATTACCCGCCGGGCAGCAATACTGTTGAAGTGCTACCCATCGGCATCGGTCAGGCCGGGCGCGAAACCCCGCGTAACTGGGTAACGGCGGTTGAACGTAAGCAGGTGGGACCCACCTGGTCTCCGACGCCCAATACGCGCCGTGCCTATGCGGCAGAGGGAAAAACGCTGCCTGCCTTCGTGCCCGCCGGGCCGGATAACCCGATGGGGCTGTATGCAATCTATATCGGCAGGCTGTATGCCATACACGGCACAAACTCCAATTTCGGCATCGGGCTGCGGGTGAGCCAGGGCTGTATTCGTCTGCGGAATAACGACATCAAATACCTTTTCGATAATGTTCCCGTCGGAACCCGCGTGCAGCTTATCGATCGGCCCGTTAAAGTCACCACGGAACCGGACGGCAGCCGCTGGGTGGAAGTGCATGAGCCGTTGTCACGTAACCGTGCGGAATTTGAATCGACCCGGAAAGTGCCGCTGCCGATATCGGCCGCGCTGCGGACAGAGTTGATCAACGAGGGTGCAGGTGCTGAGCTGGAACGGCGGTCAGGGATGCCGGTGAAGCTCGGCAATTGAGGACATTTTCGCCGGGTGGCGGCGTTGCCTTACCCGGCCTACGATTCGAGGTTTTTGTCGGTCGGGTAAGGCAACGCCGCCACCCGACAATTTTACCCGACGCAGAAAAGCAAAAAGCCTGCTTTAAAAGCAGGCTTTTCAAATTTGGCTCCTCTGACTGGACTCGAACCAGTGACATACGGATTAACAGTCCGCCGTTCTACCGACTGAACTACAGAGGAATCGTGTGAACGGGGCGCATATTATCGACCTGCGTTCACCTTGTCAAAGGGTGGATCGCCGCCTTTTGATCGTTTGCTGACAAAATCGGCAAAGTGCTGTTTTTGACAGCGGAATGCACCGCTTTGGTGCGGATATACCTCTAATGGGGCAGATCATAAACTGCTGTTTCGGTAATAAAACCCCCCTCCATGATTAGGTTTCCTTATTTTCAGGCGCTTAGCGCCCGATTCAGACCGCCTGGTAAAAGTGGCATTCATATTGCAAAACCTGTTCAACAACGACAGCCGGTTCCGGCACAGCATTTCGAACAGGGGGCAAAATGAACTTAAGACGACTGAAATACTTCGTAAAAATCGTCGATATCGGCAGCCTGACTCAAGCAGCAGAAGTGCTGCATATCGCGCAGCCTGCGCTGAGCCAGCAGGTGGCTACTCTGGAAGGCGAGATGGATCAGCAGCTGTTGATCCGTACCAAACGCGGCGTCACGCCAACGGAAGCCGGAAAAATTCTCTATACCCATGCGCGCACGATTCTGCGCCAGTGCGAGCAGGCGCAGCTGGCGGTGAATAACGTGGGCCAGACCCTGAGCGGACACGTTTCTATTGGCCTGGCGCCGGGAACGGCCGCGTCCTCTATTACCATGCCGCTGCTGCAGGCCGTTCGCGCTGAGCTGCCTGAAGTGCTGGTGTACCTGCACGAAAACAGCGGGTCCGTACTGAATGACAAACTGCTCAACGGCCAGCTGGACATGGCGGTCCTTTACGATCGCTCTCCTGTCGCCGGGATCACCAGCCAGCCGCTGCTGAAAGAAGATCTCTACCTCGTGGGCACCCGCGACTGTCCGGGCCAGAGCGTAGACCTTACCGCCGTGGCAGAGATGAACCTCTATCTGCCGCGCGACTACAGCGCCGTGCGCGTGCGCGTGGACGAAGCGTTCTCCCTGCGCCGCCTGACGGCCAAAATCATCGGCGAAATTGACTCGATCTCCACGCTGACCGCAGCCATTGCCAGCGGCATGGGCGTCACCGTGCTGCCGGAATCCGCCGCGCGTTCGCTGTGCAGCGCGGCGAACGGCTGGATGGCGCGGATCACCACGCCTTCCATGAGCCTGCCGCTCTCGCTGAACATGTCCGCACGCGGTTCGCTGTCGCCACAGGCGCAGGCGGTAAAAGAGATTCTGATGTCGCTGGTCAGCAAGCCATCGCTTGAGAACCGTGAACTCCAGCTCGTGAGCTGATATTCCATAAAAGCATAAGATGCTGGTTTTTATTATTTGTTCTGCAGCTCGGCTGACTCTAACAATAGAGCTATGTCAGATGCGCCGGAGTGAATCGTGAATTTCCAGCAACTTAAAATTATCCGTGAGGCGGCCAGGCGGGACTACAACCTGACCGAGGTCGCCAATATGCTTTATACCTCTCAGTCAGGCGTCAGCCGCCATATCCGCGAGCTGGAAGAGGAGCTGGGCATAGAGATCTTTATCCGTCGCGGCAAGCGGCTGCTCGGCATGACGGAGCCGGGTAAAGCATTGCTCACCATCGCTGAGCGGATCCTCAACGAGGCTAGCAACGTGCGTCGCCTGGCGGATCTCTTCACCAATGACGCCTCGGGCGTGCTTACCATTGCCACCACCCACACCCAGGCGCGCTACAGCCTGCCGCCGGTGATTAAGGCGTTCCGCGAACTTTTTCCGGAGGTGCGTCTGGAGCTTATCCAGGGCACGCCGCAGGAAATTGAAGTGCTGCTGCAAAACGGTGGGGCGGATATCGGTATCGCCAGCGAACGCCTGAGCAACGACCCGCTGCTGGTGGCGTTCCCGTGGTTCCGCTGGTATCACAGCTTACTGCTCCCGGTCGATCATCCGCTGAATCAGGTCTCTCCCCTGACGCTGGAAGACGTTGCGAAATGGCCGCTCATTACTTATCGCCAGGGGATCACGGGACGCTCGCGCATAGATGAAGCCTTCAATCGTAAAGGGTTAACGCCCGACATCGTGCTGAGCGCGCAGGACTCTGACGTCATCAAAACCTACGTCGAGCTGGGTCTGGGTATTGGCCTGGTGGCGGAACAGTCCAGCGGAGAACGCGAGGACGGCAACCTGGTGCGTCTTGACACGCGTCATCTGTTTGACGCCAACACCGTATGGCTTGGCCTGAAGCGCGGGCAGCTGCAGCGTAACTATGTGTGGCGCTTTATCGAGCTCTGCAACGCCGGGCTGTCGGTGGATGAGATTAAACGTCAGGTGATGGAGCCGGAAGAAGTGGCGATTGATTATCAGATTTAGGTGCGGGTTTGCCCGGTGGCGAGTGCTTACCGGGCTCGCCACTTAGCTGAATGGGTATTTTCTAAAGACCGCCTGTGATTCGAATGATTCGGCAAACGCCTGAATCGTTCTAAAATCCGCTGCGTTAACGACCTGCGGGATCATCGACTGAATAAAAGTCCAGACAACCGTGCTCGTGACGGCAACCTGATCGGGAACGGCGGTGGCGGGACGCCCCTCCAGTAAGGTATTCCATTCCCTGCAGGCCGCCAGCAGCTGGATTGTAATGCGTTCGACCCATGAAACGTACTGCTTTTCTACCGGGCGCAGGTTGTGTTCATACACATTTTGCACCGCTTTTTCAGCGGCGGCGAGAATAAAGCCCAGCGTCTGAAGATCGTTTGCCTGCGCATCCGGCGCGACGGGCAGGAGTCTCCGCTCGGGGTCGGCCTGAGCCTCAAAATAATTCAGAATCAGCGAGGAATCCATCAGACGTATTCCGTTATCCAGAACCAGCGTCGGGGCTTTTACCGCGGGGTTGATCCGGGAGAATGCGTCGAAGGTGCTAAAGACTGACAGCGGCTGGCTTTCAAACTCAACCCCATAAAGCTCAAGGGAGATCGCCACGCGCCGTACATAAGGTGAATCCATCATGCCAACAAGCTTAATCATCTTTCCCGTTTTCCTGTCTGTGTGAAAGAACGCGTCATTGAAAAGGATGACCCGACATTACAATACAATTTGCATGGCGAATATCTTCAGTATCTTACCGTAAGGGTTAGTATTACTGACATATGGTCAGGTTGCCGCTGTATATCCAGCGCAGATAAGGAAGTGCTTTCATGTCGGATTTTCCACCCATTGCCAGTTTGCGAAGCTTTGAAGCCGTCGCCCGTCTTGGCAGCGTGACGCTGGCGGCGAAAGAACTCCACGTTACCCATTCCGCTATTAGCCAGCAGATCAAAACGCTGGAGGAGATGGTGGGCGTAAAGCTGTTTATCCGTCAGGGGCGAGGAGTGCAGATCAACGAAGAAGGGCGGCTCTATGCCTTACAGGTACGCGAAGCGTTGAACCACATCGCGGATGCCACCCGGCTCGTGCAGGTGAAGCCGAGAAAGCAGGAGTTGACGCTGGCGATGGTGCCGTCATTTGGATGCCACTGGTTATTACCGCGTCTGGAACGCTTTCGGGCGAAATATCCGCTTATTACCCTGCGGATCCAGGCCAGTCTGACGGTCACCAGCCTGCAGCAGGAAGGGATAGATATCGCGATACGGATGGGGCAGGGAAACTGGGAAGGGAGCGAAAGCCATTACCTTTTTTCCGATGAGCTTATTGTGGTGGCCGCACCGGGCTATAACAGGGGCGTGTTGCCCGCTACGCCAGCGGAGATTGCAAAGAGTCATCTTATTTTTTCCATGGAGTCGTGGAAAACGTGGTGCATGAATGCGGGTCTTGAGAAAGAGATCGTGCCTGACGGTTTATGTATTAACGACTCCAATATCATTATCGAAGCCGTCCGGCTCGGGAAAGGCATCGCGCTGGAGCGTCGCTCTCTGGTTCAGGATGCCATCACCCGAGGTGAACTGGTCCAGCTAACCTCCATCACTGCGCCATATCCCTGGCCTTACTGGCTGGTGACAGCGCAGTCAAAGGAGGAGAAGCCGGAGGTGGGGCTTTTTGTGGCGTGGCTGGATGAGGAGGTGGCGGCCTGGCGGCGAGCGGTGAGTGCTGTGGAAAGTAACCAACCCTAATGAGCGAATCAGGGGCTGGGAGGGAGTGACTTATTATTGGAATTAGGGACATGCTGCTGCATCAATTCAACGATCCAATCAATAAAAACGCGCAGTCTGGCGTTGACGTGGCGGTTAGGGGGAAATGCCAGGTACAGGGGCATTGGCTTAATACGCCAATGTTCGAATAGCCGAATCAAGGAACCACAAGCCTGATGCGCTTCTGCCATATAGACTGGCAGCGCAATCACGCCTAACCCGGCTAACCCAGCTTCGAGGTAAGCATTGCCATCATCCACGGCAAGGACATAGCTGCCCGTGATGTCAATATGTTCACTCTCACTGCGCAGTACCAGAGGATCAATCTTACCGGTGCGCGAGGACAAGAACCCTACAATGCGATGGTCGGTGTTGTCCAGCTCTCGCGGGTGCGCAGGGGCGCCGAGGCGTTCCAGATAGCTCGGTGCGACGTAAACACCGATTTGCAAATCGCCGACGTGGCGTGCGATCAGGGACTGGTCGTTGATTTCGCCGCCGCGCAGGACGCAATCCACGTTGTCGCCGATCAGATCCACCACCCGGTCACTCACGCCCATATCGAACTGGATATCCGGGTAGCGTGCGTGAAAAGCCGGAAGCGCCGGCACCAGGATGAGGCGGGCCAGCGGACTGGGCACATCAACCCGTAGCCGTCCCCTGGGCGTCATCGTCGCGCTGGACAGGCTGTTTTCAGCATCTTCCATGTCTGCCAGCAGGCGGATGACGCGTTCGTAGTAGACCGCGCCATCGGGGGTCACACCGAGCCTTCGGGTGGTGCGATGGAGCAATTTGACGCGCAGGCGCGCTTCCAGCTGCTGAATGAGCTGCGTCACCGTGGTTTTGCTCATATGAAGCGTTTGGGCAGCCTTTGTGAAACTACCTGCCTCAACCACGCGAGCAAAGGCGCGCATCGCGTCGAAACGATCCATCCCTTATCCTCTCTTTTCACCGATTGTTTGGATATTACAAACAATGATGGACAAAGTCGCTTGTTTATCCGCCCGAACCTGCACCTGTAAAGTGTCTTTATGTTCAACGGGCTGATTTTGCCCTATTGCAAAGGTACAAACATGACAGCACGCGAAGCAGTTTTCCCCTCCGGTCGGCAGGCGCTCTATGAGCGTAATCGCTATTCACCGGCCATCAAATCCAACGGTTTCTTGTTCGTTTCGGGGCAGGTGGGTAGTCGCGAGGATGGTTCGCCTGAACCCGATCTGAAAGCGCAGGTCAGGCTGGCCTTCGATAATCTTAATGCTGTCCTTGCGGCTGCGGGCTGCACGTTCGCTGACGTGTTTGACGTGACCCTCTTTGTCGTCGATCCCGAATCAAACCTCGACGCTATCTGGAGTATCCTGCCAGAATATTGGGGGGACGCGCCTTACCCTACCTTGACCGGGATCGGCGTGACGTGGCTGTACGGATTTAAGTTTGAGATTAAGGTGATTGCCAGGCTGGATGCGATTCAGAGTTAACTTCAGAGATGCAGTCCCGTAGGTCGGGTAAGGCGAAGCCGCCACCCGACAATTTTACCCGACGCAGAAAAGCAAAAAGCCTGCTTCAAAAGCAGGCTTTTCAAATTTGGCTCCTCTGACTGGACTCGAACCAGTGACATACGGATTAACAGTCCGCCGTTCTACCGACTGAACTACAGAGGAATCGTGTGAACGAGGCGCATAGTAGCGACCTCAGTTCGCCTTGTCAAAGGGTGAAAACGCGCTTTTTGTTCGTTTGCCGACAATTTCAGCAAATCGCTGATTTTATGGCAAATTTGCTTCAAAATTACACAGCAAAATGCGCCGCCCGCAGGCGGCGCTGAGGATTAGAACAGAACGGAGTAGTTCAGACCAAACGTCCGTCCACGGCCTTTATAGGTGTACAGGCCCGGTGCACCGTAGGTTGGGCTATACAGCCCCGGCGCGCGCTGGCCCCAGGCGGTGGTGTAGTCTTTGTCCAACAGGTTCTCCACGCTGAAGCTGACTTTACCCACCGGCAGGGCGTAGCTGCCCAGGAAGTCGACTGTGTTATAGCCATCGATCTTCTTGCCGTCGGCGTCAGAGACATCAAAGGTCTGCGTGCTCTGCACGCGCAGGGTCCAGTCGCCCGGCGCCCAGTTGACCCACGCGCTGGCTTTCGACGGGCTGGCGCTGTCGACCGTCAGCTTCTCCCATTTCCCGTTTTCGCGAGTTTCCGACTTAATGGCGTTAAAGTTCGCGCCCGTGCTCCAGTCGCTGTCGGTGAAGAAATAGTCCACCTGACCTTCCACCCCGTAGATACGACGCTTGTCGTCTTCCAGGTTGATGGTCATGTCCGTCTTGTTGATGGTGATGGTTTTATCCGAGAGCGAGTAATACGCCGCAACCTGGGTGCGCAGGTTATCCCCGGTGTAGCGCCAGCCCAGCTCATAAGCGTTGACCTTGATACCGTCCAGCTTCGAGTCGTTGACGTTGACGCTGTTCAGCAGGCGATAGTGACCGTTGCTGAGCTGATAGGTCCCGGAGCCGTAGTACTTCGCCAGGTCCGGAATTTCGAAGCCCTGGGAGAAGTTAAACCACAGCTGCTGCTGTTCGGTCAGGCGACCGAGGATCCCGGCGTTAAACAGGAAGTTGTTGTAATCGGTTTTCCCACCCGGCACCGCGTCAGCGGAGGTGGCTTTCCCGGTAGCGATGGCCTGCTGCTGGGTGTAACCGACAAAGTCGTCCACCTTGTTCTCGGTGTACTGGTAGCGCACGCCGCCGCTCAGGGTGATGGCGTCAATGTCATAGCTGGCCTGCAGGAACGGGGCGAGGTTGGTGATGCTATAACCCGGGTAGCGGCCCACGTTGTAGGCGTTATCCAGCTCCATGCCGCCGCTCGCCGCAGCTTTTTTCAGGTTGAAGAACTGCTGGTTGGCGTCGAAGGTTTCGTGGTCGGCATCCATACCCCAGGTCAGCGTCAAATCGTCCACCGGCTTGCTGTTCAGCGTCAGCTTGCCGCCGTAGAAATCGGTTTTCTGCTGCGACGCGCCGATGCTGGTGACCACGCCTTTGGTCAGGGTTGGGAACGGATAGTAGGTCAGGCTCTCGTCGCGATAGTAAATCTGCGCGACCAGATCCTGGCCCCAGAAGTCGGTATTGGAGTACTGCAGGTTGATCAGATGGCGCTCGGTACCCGGCACGCGGTCAGAATCGAGGTTACCTTTGTTGTACGCGGTCGCATCCCCCGTGACCGCCGAGAAGTTCTTCCCGAGATAGAGACCATGCTTGCCGTCGGACTCGCTCTTGTAGTACTGGGTCGTCAGCTGCAGCTGTTGATGATCGTCAATATTGAGGGTGCCTGTGCCCATCACATCGATACGGTCAGAATACTGTAAGCCGGTCTGGGTATTATCAATGATCACCTCGTCGCCGTTGCCGTCATACCAGCCGCCGTAGCGCTGATACGACACCGACAGACGACCGGACGCGTTATCGTTGCCGCCGCTGACCGCTGCCGACACGTTCTCATCGTGGTCGTTGTGGCTGTTGAACCCGCTTTTAGCCCCGGTCTGGAATTCGACTTCGGTCTCAGGCTGGCCTTTTTTGGTGACGATGTTCACCAGACCGCCGGTACTGCCGCCGCCGTAGAGTGACGTGGCACCGGAGATAACCTCGATACGGTCAATGTTGAACGGATCGATAGAGTCCAGCTGACGGCTGTCGCTGCGGGACGAGTTCAGGCGCACGCCGTCTACCATCACCATCATAGAGCGGCCGCGCAGGTTCATGCCGTAGTTGGTACGCCCCTGGCTGCTGACGTCCATGCCCGGAATCAGCTGCGCCAGCACTTCTTTAATCTCTTTCCCGCCCTGAACCTGCTGCTCAATTTCAGCCCGCTCAATGACCCAGGTGGTCTGCGCCATCTCCGCCACGCTGCGGTGCGCGCGGCTGGCGGAGACAACGATATTTTCTTCCTTTTGTTCTTCCGCCCACGCAGAGGTAGAAAGCATTGCAAGCAAGCAAGGATTTAAAACCCAAAGATGAGAACGTTTCATTGTTATGTTGACCCTGATTGTGTGTGTCAGTACTCGGTGGTTTTTGCTAATGATTTAAAAACCTGACTGTTCTCCGGGCTGGTGGTGCTTCGCCAGTGGATAACGCCAGGGGTGGTAGCCAGCTCAAACGGCTCGTCGGCGTGCGCGCGATTCAGAATTCGCGCCGCGCGCCAGGCCATCAGGCTGAGCTGGGGTTCGGCAATGCCGAGACGGTGCATCCCGGCATTCACGGCAAACAGGCGGTTACTCTGCGGGCCGTCCCATTCGAGGGTGAAATCGTTGTTGATGCAGAAGGCTTCGTCCGTATCCAGATGCAGGCGGTGAGACAGCGGCGCGAGGAACGCTGGCTGCACGGCGCGATAGCCGGTGGCGAAGATCACAACGTCACTCTCCAGCTGCTCTCGGCCGCCGTCGAGGTGATGCTCTATGCTCAGACGCTGTCCGTTTTCCAGGCGCGTCAGGGCCGTCACCGAGCGGGACGGCATCAGGTGCGCCCAGGGTTTTTCGCGCAGCACTTCAAAGCGGTGGTACATGGCGCGGTAAATCGCCAGCAGGGACTCGGTGGTGATCCCGTCGGAGGTCATCTTCTGCTCGTGCAGCATCTGACGACGCGCCTCTTCACCGAGCGTGGAGAAGCTGTCCACGTACTCCGGCGTGAAATACTCGTTAGCAAAGGCGGCTTCATCCAGCGCGTTGTAGTTGTTGCGGCGCGAGACCCAGTTCAGGCTCAGCGGCTGGCCCCATTCGCCACGGAAAATATTCAGGAACAGGTCGGCGCCGCTCTGGCCGCCGCCGACGACGGTAACGCGCTTGCCCGCGAGATCCGGCGTGCGCAGCATCATCTCGCTGGCATGGAAGCAACTATCGTCCTGCGTCGTGACGCAGTCCGGCAGGTTGATCTGCTTACCGATCCCCACGCAGACGTGGCGCGCCAGGAAGCGATCGCGTTGGGTCACTACCTCAAACAGGCCGCTTTTCTCATCAAAGCTCACCTGCTGTACCTGCTGGCTGAAGGCGAGGTTGGTGAGGTTGTCCGCCGCCCAGCACAGGTAGTCGGCAAACTCTTCCCGTGAAACGGTGCGCTGCTCGGTGGTCAGGAATCGGTAGAACTTTTTACGCTGCACCAGGTAGTTCAGGAAGCTGTGGCGGTTGGTCGGCTCCACGGCGCTGACCAGATCCTTCAGGAAGCTGGTCTGCATGTGGCAGTCCGGCACCATCATTCCCGGGTGCCAGGAGAAGTGCGGTTTACGCTCAAGAAACAGCGAGCTAAAGCCGTCCAGCCCTTCCGCCAGCGCGGCGATGCTGAGGTTAAACGGGCCGATACCAATGCCGATGAAATCATAGGTTTTCATTGCGCGGACTCCCGGGAGGCCAGAAAAAGAGGGTTATCAAGGTCGGTGACGTAGTTCGGCAGCATGCGGCTGCCGCCGTCGTGTTCGGAGAAGGTCAGTTTGACCGGGTTGAGGATCACGCGAATAATTTGCGGCTTAAACAGGTCGAACGTCGCGAAGCGCTCGGCAAGCTCGGGGTGCGCGGCCATATAGCGGTGCAGAACGCCGGCGAGGATCTGATAGAAACGCGTTTCGCTGACGCCGCTTTGCAGCGTGAGGCGCGAGATAAAGCGCAGCACCGTCACGAAGTTGCCGGTTTGCAGATCGTGGATGATGTAATCCGCGCTCAGGCGCGCCGTGGCGGCCTTCACCTGTTCCGGCAGGCTTTCCGCCTGCGGGAAATCTTCATCCACCAGGCGCATATCGCCCTGGAAATCCTTCAGCAGGATGCGCTGCGGGACGTAGTCTTTCATCACCAGCGTCACGTTCTGGCCGTGGGCAATCAGAGCCACGCCGTAGCGGCAGAGCAGGTGGTAGAACGGGATCACCGTTGCCTCAAACAGCTTTTCCAGCCACGCGTCGGCGGTTAACCCCGAGCGCGTGATCCACGCGTCGATCAGCGGACGCCCGGCGTTGTCGGTTTCCATTAGCGCCGCCATCAGCACCGCCTGTTCGCCCTCCTGCAGATAGCAGGACGGGTTCTCGCGCCAGATCACGCCCAGCATCTCCTGATAGCGGTACGGCGCTTTCGGCAGCGCCGCATAGCCCGGATGCGACAGATATCCGGCGGCGGGTTCGCCAAGTACCTGCGCGCCAGAGCGGGCAAGCGTGGCGTCGGTGGCAAACTGCTGCTGCAGCCAGCGCGAGGCCAGCGGCCCGGCGGCAATGTACTTGCCCGGAATACCGCGATAGCAGGAGGTGTTGTAGATCGTCAGCGGAAGCTTGATGTCAAACGGCGCGCGACGGCTGGCGTTGGTGAGCGTGCGCAGGGACTGCTGCGCCAGGTACTCATCGCCAAACTCGCCCAGCTCAACCATCTCACCGCGCGCCAGCTGCGGCAGGAAATGAATGGCAATCTTCTGCTGCCACTGCCACGGGTGCAGCGGCACCGGCAGCCAGCTCTCGTCGAGGCCCAGCGCCTGCCAGCGGGCGTCAAAGCGGGCGCGCTCGGCGTTGTCCATGGCGCTCGCCAGCAGGGCGCTGATATCGCAATCGGCGTCGCTGCTCCAGACCAGATGCTCCCGCTGAACGGCAATCCAGTGCAGACGAAAACGTTCGCGATACTCAGGCGCGTACTGGCGCAGCGCGTCCAGCCCCCAGCCGCGGCGACCTTTGTTGAAAATAAACTTCGGGTGACCGCGCATCAGGCACTGTAATTCGTCCGGATCGAGGTGGATCAGCGCGTCCGCATCCAGCGCGTCACGCGCCTGCAGCAGCTGCATGTCGCCGCGCAGCGTGGCGTAGAGATCTTCCATGTGCTCCGCCGTTTGCGCGTCGCTCATCTCCAGCACCGTCGCCAGTTGCAGCAGCGCGCTTTCCGCTTCGACGGCATCGCCGCTGGCGGTGGTCAGGCTGTCCGGGTCGATATGCAGCCAGCCCCAGATCCCGCGCGTGGCGCAAAACTGCCAGGACGCGTTGCCCATGGCGATGCGCCAGCCGTCCGACGAAACCGGCTCGGCGCGCAGGGTGCGCTCGTATTCCAGCTCGGCGAGGATCTTCGCCACCATCTCGCGGTTCACTTTTTCCCAGAGCGCGTTCACAGGCCCACCTCGCTGAAGAAGCGGTGACGCTGGCTCATAATGAGGCGCGAGCGCTTGTGCGGGAAGTCGAACTCTTTCACCGTGTCAAAACCGGCAGAGGAAAGGTGACGGAACAGGCGCTGGTTGTCGAAGCGCGGCTCGGCCACGATGCGCGTGGTGCGCGGTTCGTCGAGATACAGATAGTGGCTCAGACCGCGCAGCCAGCTGCGGATGTACTGCGCGCCGCGCCAGTTCTCTTCCCCCACCAGCATGTGTAGTCCGCGGTCAAACGGCTGCCAGCGGTAGTGGCGGCCAATGCGGTCTTCCGGTGCCCAGTAGAGTTCAAAATAGCCAAACGGTTGATCGTCGAAGCAGCCAATAACCGGGTAACAGTAGGTCGAGTCGAGCTGACGGCGCAGGTAGTTTTCCTGCTCGGCCTGCGGGCCCGCCATCTCCCAGAAGGCGTTCACGCGCGGGTTATTCATCCAGCGGGTAAAACGCTCGCCGTCCAGCGCCACGTCGGCCACGCGGAAGCTGAGGGTACGCTTAATTTGCGGATCGTAACGGCGATACACCTCACCCTGCGGGCGGCGAGGGCGCAGCGGGAAGTACAGTTGACGGCTCTCGTCAAACTGCATTCCGCCGCTCGCCTGCGGGCGTTCGCCCTTCAGCCACAGCGGCAGCTGCCAGAAGGCGTCGCGCGCCAGATAATCACCGTGGGCCAGGCCAAACAGCGTCTGCGCCTGGGGTTCATCCTGCCAGTCCGCCCACGGCAACGTAATGCCGGTCAGCGCGGGGGCGGCCACAAACAGCTGATCCAGGGCGTCCACCAGCCAGCCGTCCGGGATCCCCTTCAGACGCTCCAGCACCGCGCTGCCGTCGAGACCCAACGCCAGCGGCAGGGCGCGATCCGTTGCGGTGCAGTGAAAGCCGTAGCCGGAATGGACGATATTCGCGATAGCCATCACGCCTTCTCCTTGTAGAACGGGTTGCTAAAGTCGAAATAGATCACCGCCGGATCGGCGATGGTGTTTTCATTGCGATCGTGCAGGTAGCAGAAGAAGTTGCCTTTGCAGTTCCAGGTCGGGCTGTCGAGCACGAAGTCGAGGCAGCGGGTCTGCTTCGCCGTGCGGCGCAGTTCTCCCAGCGCGTCGCGCACCCGGGACATCAGGCTCTCTTCGCTGTCGAAACCGGCGGCGGCGAGGGCGGCGGTGACGGCAAGGGTAGAGTTCAGCAGCAGGTAGTAAGGGAAGTAGCGCAGCAGCTGGCTCTCGCCGAAGCGGTTTTCCACCTCAGTTTCGCCCGCCTCTTTCAGCCACGCGTCGGCGCCTTCGGTCCACGCGCTGCCCTGGCAGTCGCGGTAGATCAGCCCGACCGGGAAATCCTGCTGCATCTCAACGAGGATATTTTGCTGGTGCGCCAGCAGGACCAGACCGTAGTCCGCCTCGGCGCTGAACAGCGGAAGCAATACGCGGTCGCAGTAGGCGTCCAGCCAGCAGCGGGCGGCCTGGGCGAGCGGTAAATCGAGACGCTGGCTCAGACGGCGCACCGCCGCGGCGAGCAGGCTGTCACCGCCGTCCGGCGCGGCCTGCGTCAGGCTCACCAGCACGTTGGTCTGGGTGTCTGGCGTATCGAACAGCAGATTGACGCGCAGGGCCATCAGGCTCTCTTCCTGAATAGTGCCGCTTTCGTCACGCAGCCCCGCCCAGCCGTCTTCCTGCATCACGCGCATGGTCGGGTAGCGTGCCTGTAGTTCCTGCCAGCGTTCCGTTTTTGCCAGACGCGCCAGGCGCATGCCGCGCTTTACCTCTTTCACCGACAGCGTGCGCACGGAGTTGGTCAGGCGCACGCTGAGGGAGAACTTAATCATGTCGCTGTTGGTCTCGCTGTACAGCGAGCGGGAGGAGCTGGTGGGCAGCCACTGTGCGCCCGCTTCACCCAGGTCCTGCAACGAACCGTTTTCCACCAGACGCTGGCACCAGTCCTGCTCCAGCAGATAGTCGGCCTGCCACGGGTGCATCGGCAGCAGCCAGCGGGTGTCGGTAAAGTGGCCGAGCAGCTCGGGCGCGCTCTGGGCCGCAAAGCGCAGCAGACGCTCACGCAGGGAGACGTTCAGGCTGTCGCCGGCAACGAGCGTGCTCTCAACGGCAAACCAGCGCAGCGGGAAGCGGGAGGCGAAATCGGGCAAATAGCGGCGCGCCTCGGCTTCGTTGAACGGCTCGTGGGACTTCGGTGCCGGGTGAAACGCATGGCCGACCAGCAGCGCCTGTTCCGCTTCGGCAAACGTCAGCGGCTTATCGCGCAGGGTTGCCCAGCGGTGGCGTAAATCAATCGCCTGCCAGGTGTGGGCATGGCTTTCGAGAACGCGCTGCTTAAAACGCGCCAGTGTATCGGCATCCAGCGAGCCTTTTACGGACGGTTTTTCAAGAATTAAATCAACCAGTTGAGGGAAAGTGACGGCGTCACCCCTGTCGCTGTTGCTCTGAATCCGCGTTGCCGGGAAACGGTACTGATGATGCTGGGTGGGTGAGAAATAGCGTACCGGCACCCGAAGCGCCTGGGTTTGGGAAAGCGGGATATGGATCTCAGATAGTGCATCCGCATCGGTAGCGGGGAGATAGCGCCAGTCCTTCGTTTCACGCAACAGGGCGTTTAAAAAGCACTGGGCTGCAACGTCTGTACCGGCGGCGCGGAGCAGAGCACGCATAGATGTACCTCATTCCATGATTGATAATAATTCTCGTTATGATATTCATTCTGTTTACACTCGCAACCATTTTTGCAATATTTGTTTTCATAAACTTCATAATTTCCACACATTTATTGACACTATGTTCACATTCTCATGCGCGCTGACTCTGAAACCTTGACGGAAAACGTCACTTCAAAAGCTAACTGGCCCCTGGCGCTATCTGCGGGGTTACTCGGCATCGGACAAAACGGCTTGCTGGTGATGCTCCCGCAGCTGGTCACCCTGACCGGGCTGTCACTCTCGGTCTGGGCCGGGCTGTTGATGTTCGGATCGATGCTCTTTTTACCGGCCTCGCCCTGGTGGGGGCGTCAGAGCGAGCGGAAGGGGTGTAAGTCCGTCATGCTGGCCTCGCTAAGCGGCTATCTGGCGAGTTTCGTCGTGATGGCGCTGGTGGTCTGGGCGATGGCGGCCGGAAGGCTGGATGCAGTCTGGGGGCTGGCGGGGCTTATTTTCTCGCGCCTGCTCTACGGACTGACGGTCTCGGGGCTGGTGCCTGCGGCCCAGACGTGGGCGATTCAGCGTGCGGGGCTGGAGAAAAGAATGGCGGCGCTGGCGACGATAAGCTCCGGCCTCAGCTGCGGGCGTTTGCTCGGCCCGCCGCTGGCGGCGCTGATGCTCAGCGTTAATCCGGTGGCACCGCTCTGGCTGATGGCGGTTGCGCCGCTTATCGCCCTGCTGCTGGTGCTTCGTGAAGTCGCTGACCCGCCGCTGCCGCCGGTAGCTCACCAGGCAACCCGCCTGCAGGCCTCCATGCTGCCGTTCCTGCTGCTGGCGCTGCTGCTGGCGGCGCTGGTGAGCCTGATGCAGATTGGCCTGTCACCGCATCTTAGCCCGTTGCTGGACAGTAACGCCCGGGAGATCAGCCATCATGTCGCGCTCCTGCTGAGCCTGGCCGCGCTGGCCACGCTCGCGGCACAGTTTCTGGTGGTCCGCCCGCAGCATTTCAGCCCGGTGACATTGCTTTGCATCGCGGCGGTGCTGATGGTGGCCGGGCTTGGGCTGATGGCTGTCGCCGGTTTAGCGCTGTTCTACGTGGGGATTGTTATCACGTCACTCGGGGCGGCGATGGCCACGCCGGGCTACCAGCTGCTGCTGAACGATCGGCTAACCACGGGGAAAGGGGCGGGCGTCATCGCCACCAGCCACACGTTAGGCTACGGCGTCAGCGCGCTGATGGTGCCGGTCGTGACGCGCTTTTACGGGGAGCAGTCTTTAACGGTGGCCGCGTGGGGAATGGCATTGCTGTTTTTAGCCCTGAGCATAGGGGTATGGTCAACCGAGCGTACCCCTGCTGAAAAACCTTAATGGACCTGGCGGGACGAATGCCCGCCGGACGCCTCATTCTGCCGCAGGCGCTGTAGCGGATCCTGCTGATAAAACTGGCAGAAACGTTGCCAGAGGGCCGGGAAACGGGGCGCGAAGAGCTCGGGCGCGCTGAAGAAGTACTCGGAGAGCACCGCAAAGCACTCAGCCGGGTCGGTTGCCGCATAGGCGTCAATGCTGGCCGCGCTTTCGCCGACCAGGTCTATTTCATCCTGGATGTTATCCATCGCCGCGTGCAGGTCGTGCTCCCAGCCCGCGACCTCGCGAAGCGGGATCCGCGGGACGCCGCTGGCGCGATCGCCGTTGCGGGTATCCAGCTTGTGCGCCACTTCATGGATAATCAGATTAAAACCGGAGGCGTCGAACGAGTCCTGAATATCGAGCCAGTTGAGGATTATCGGCCCTTGCTGCCAGCTTTGTCCGGACTGCACCACGCGCTGGTTATGCACCAGCCCAATATCGTCCTGCCATTCATCATCCACCACGAACGGCGCGGGATAGATAAGCACTTCGTGGAAACCGTCCAGCCACTCAATGCCAAGTTCAAGCACCGGCAGACAGAAAAGCAGCGCGATGCGGGCGTTTTTCAGAGGATCGAGTTCAAACCCCTGCAGCGGCACCAGGCGCTTTTGCTGTAAAAAACGATCCGCCAGCTGAACCAGTTTCGATTGTTCATCCGGGTTTAGATTAGCCAGAACAGGGATTGTCAGCGCGTCATCCCATGGCAGCGCCACATCCCGGCCAGCCTCATTCGTTTTCCAGGGCCACTTTATCATCGCTTTGCTCGCAAACTCGTCACTTGAACAAAAATGGGAAAGTCAGATTCGGTTAAGATGCCAGAATATCGCCTGCTGCGACAAATCCAGCCTGAATAAACTATCATTTCGTACGTAGCGGTGGGTAGCGGTTTGCGGGCATCACCTTCATTTTGTGAAGTCTGTCGTAGCCTTTATCCGCAGGTGGGGTGAATAAATCAGTACGGTATTGAAAAGATGAGCGATTTCAAAGGTAACAAGCAGGACCTGCCCAGTCGACTGTGTGTGCACTGCCAGCGGCCCATGACGTGGCGCAAGAAATGGGCGAAATGCTGGAATGAGGTTAAATACTGTTCTGAGCGCTGTCGCAGGAGCCACCGTTGACCGAGCTACGTCTGATCCTGGGCGATCAGCTTAATCCGCATCACAGCTGGTTTGATACCTGCAGTCCGAACATCATTTACGTGATGCTGGAACTCCGGGCAGAAACCGCCTATGTGCTTCATCACGCCCAGAAAGTTATCGCTATCTTCGCCGCCATGCGGGCGTTTGCCTCTGCATTAAAAGAGAAGGGGCATCGGGTGAGGTATGTCCGGCTCTCTGATGACTCAAACCGCGGCGCGCTGGAAGACAATCTCAACGCGCTTGTCGCGCATTACGGCGCGGGCAGGGTGATATGGCAGGAGCCCGACGAATGGCGACTTGATACGCAACTGCAGGCGTGGGCGAAGACGGTCTCCGTTGACACGGCCTGCGTCAGCAGCGAGCATTTCTTCACCACTCGGGAACAGGTCAGCACGTTCTTTGCGTCACGCAAAAGCTGGCGAATGGAGTACTTTTACCGGGAAATGCGTCGTCAGCACGGCGTCCTGTTGACGTCAGCAGGCGAGCCGGAAGGGGGGAAATGGAATTTCGATGCTGAAAACCGAAAGCGCTGGTCCGGCGAGCCTCCCGCGCCGGGGGACGCGCGTCCCTGCCACGATCGTTCCGCCTTATGGGCGGAGATCCAACGCTGCGGCGTAACGACCTTCGGCGAACCGCAGGCCGACAATTTTCGCTGGCCGCTCAACCGTGCGGAAGCCAAAGCCAGGCTGGATGAATTTATCACGCACGTGCTCCCGCAGTTTGGAAACTGGCAGGACGCGATGCACACAGAGGAACCTTTTCTTTTCCATTCGTTAATTTCGTTTGCGCTGAATACAAAGATGCTTAATCCGCGGGAAGTGGTTGCCGCCGCCCAGCAGGCGTGGCGTTTGGGCCACGCGCCGCTGCCTGCCGTTGAAGGGTTTATCCGGCAAATTCTCGGCTGGCGGGAGTATGTGCGCGGGATCTACTGGTCGCAGATGCCCGGCTATCGGGAACTGAATGCCTTAGACCAGCACGCCCCGCTGCCGGACTGGTTCTGGACGGGCAAGACGCAGATGCGCTGCCTGGCGCACGCCGTTGGGCAGTCGCTCACCGAGGCTTACGCCCACCATATCCAGCGCCTGATGGTCATTGGAAACTTTAGCCTGCTCAGCGGCCTGTCGCCGCAGGCGGTTCATGAATGGTATCTGGGCGTCTATATTGACGCCTTTGAGTGGGTGGAGCTGCCCAATACCCTCGGCATGAGCCAGTTTGGCGATGGCGGGTTGCTGGCCAGTAAGCCCTACGTCTCAAGCGCGTCATATATTCATAAGATGAGTAATTACTGTCAGGGATGCCGGTATCAGCACAACCAGCGTACCGGAGAGCAGGCCTGCCCCTTCAATGCCCTTTACTGGGACTTCTTTGCGCGCAATCAGGCGCGTCTCGGCAACAATCCCCGCCTGGGCATTGTCTTTAAACAGCTTGCGGACATGACGGAAGAGGAGCGGCAGGCCATTGCCGACCGCGCCGGGTACGTCCGTCTGCATCTCAACGACCTCTGATCGGCATTTCAACGCCTGGCCGGTTGCGGCAGGTCAATAAGACGCTATTATTTTTGACTTTGTTGCGTATTCCCTGACAGGACATCCAGACGCCATGCCCGTGAATTTTGACCTTAACGATCTTTATGCTTTCAGAGCGTTAGTGGAATACGGTAACTTCCGTGTCGCCGCTGAATCTATCTGCTTATCCCAGTCGGCGCTGAGCCGCAGGATTGAAAAGCTGGAAGCCGCGCTGGGAAACAGGCTGTTCGATCGCACCACCCGCCGCGTGGCGCTGACGCTCTACGGGCAAAACTTTGCCGAGCGCTCCGCGCAGCTGCTCGACAGCGTGGAGTCAATGCTGGCGGATGTCGATAAGGCCAGCGAAGAGCGGACGGGGCTGATCGCGGTTGCCGCGGTCCCTTCCGCGGCCTGTTACTTTATGCCCGACGAGATCCGGCGTTTTCAGTCTCGGTATCCGCGCGTTCGCATTAAGCTCATCGACAGCAGCGCGAGCAATGTGATTGACGCCGTGGCCCGCAGCCAGGCGGATTTCGGCATCTGCTTCGCAGGAAACCTGCCGTCTGAAATCGAGTTTTTCCCGCTGGTGGAGGATGTCTACGTCGCGGCGTGCCGAAAGGATCACCCCGTGGCGCAGAAGAGTCACCTGACGTGGCAGGCGTTTTATCAGCAGGATTATATCTCCCTCGATAAAACGTCAGGTAACCGTAACCTGCTCGATCGGATGCTGGGGGATATAGTTCCCGGGCGCCCCAGCGTCTGCGAAACGCGTCACGTCACCACGATGCTCGGTATGGTAGAGGCGGGGATTGGCATCGCTGCCGTTCCCGCCATGTCAATGCCGACCTCAGAGCACACGCTGTTGACGCATCTGCCGCTGGTGGCGCCGGAAGTGAAACGCACCGTTGGGCTTATCCGGCGCCGGGGGCGCATCCAGTCTTACATTGCGGCTGAACTGGAAAAGCAGATCACCGAGCAGTATCGCCGGACGTAACGGGGATCATCCCCGTCTTCTCGATGACGGCGCGTGAGGGCGGTGAGGCGAGATAGGTCAACAGCGCTTTCCCCTCGTCAGGATGTTCAGCGTGACGAGTGACCGCACCCGCGAAGCGCGTGATGTATTGCACATTGTCAGGGATTTTCCCGACAAAGGTGACGCCCTGAACCGGCAACAGCTCGCTAACCTGCTGGAAACCGACGGCGTATTTTCCTTTTGCCACTTCTGAGGCGACCGGAATGCGCTCGACCATTGTCGCTTTATCGGCGACCTCCTTTTCAATGCCCAGCTTTTTGAACAGCCCCTGGCTGACGTACCTGCCGCTGGCGCTATCAGAGTAGGCGATGGAGCTGGCCTGCAGCAGCGTTTCACGCAGTTTCGCGTCGCTGCTGATATCCGGTATATCCGCTCCTTTTTTTACCACCATGCCAACGGGAGAGTCCGCAAGTTCCGTTCGCGAACCCGGCCGGGTCTGGCTGGCCTTTTCGAGCTTCTCCAGCGCATCACCCACCATAATCACCACGTCGGCCTTCTCGCCGCGCGCGAGCCGGTTTGGGATCGCCTGCGGCGTATTGCCCATTGAGGGGCCGGGGATGACCACAATTTTATCCCCGGTCTGGCGTTCATACTCGGGCGCCAGCTTTTCCAGGGCGGCTTTGAAACCGCCGGAAATCATGACCTTCACGTCCTGCGCGCAGGCGCTCACGCTCAGGAACATCAGCACCAGCGCGCTGGCGGTATAGCGAGACGTGCGTTTCATGCGGCCCCCTGTGACTTGACGGTATTTTGCAGCGACATCGCGCGACGGCGGTAGAGGTAGAGCGTTGCCAGCAGGGCACATACCGCAGCGAAGCTCATCCAGTAGCCCGGCGAGGCTTTGTCACCGGTGTATTCAATCAGCGCGGTGGACATCACCGGGGTAAAGCCACCGAACACCGCCGTTGCCAGGCTGTAAGCCAGAGAGAACCCTGCTACGCGGACTTCAGCAGGCATAATTTCCGTCAGCGCCGGGATCATCGCGCCGTTATAGAGGCCGTAGAGGAAGGAGAGCCACAGCAGCACGCTCAGCATCATCGAGAAGCTGGGCGCGTTCGCCAGCAGCGTCAGGGCCGGGTAGCTGGTCGCCAGCGCCAGCAGGGTCATGGCAATCAGCACCGGCTTGCGACCAAAACGGTCCGACAGGGCACCGCCCACCGGCAGCCAGACGAAGTTAGAGATCGCCACCAGCAGCGTGACCAGCAGGCTGTCTGACGCGCTCAGCATCAGCACCTTTTTACCAAAGGTGGGCGCATAAACGGTGATCAGATAAAAGGCCGTGGTGGTCATCGCCACCATCAGCATGCCCGCGACCACCACCTGCCAGTTCGCGAGCAGCGTTTTAAAGACCTGGCGCATCTCCAGATGATGGCGGCGCGCGCTGAACTCTTCCGTCTCCTCCAGCTTGCGGCGCAGGAAAAAGATAAACGGCACGATTAAACAGCCGAACAGGAACGGGATGCGCCAGCCCCATTCGCGAATGGCGCTCTCTTCCAGCACCGCGTTCAGCGCAAAGCCCATTGCGGCGGCGACCATAATGGCGACCTGCTGGCTACCGGACTGCCAGCTGGTGTAAAAGCCCTTGCGGCCCGGCGTGGCGATTTCCGCGAGATAGACCGACACGCCCCCAAGCTCCGCGCCGGCGGAAAAGCCCTGTAGCAGACGGCCCGTCAGCACCAGCAGCGGCGCCCAAAGCCCAATACTTTGATAAGACGGGATCAGCACGATCAGGAAGGTGCCTGCCGCCATAATGGAAAGCGTCACTATTAGCCCTTTGCGGCGGCCAATCTTGTCAATATAAGCCCCCAGCACAATGGCGCCGATTGGACGCATCAAAAAGCCCGCGCCGAAGACGGCGAAGGTCATCATCAGCGACGCAAATTCACTGCTCGCCGGGAAGAACGTGTGGGCGATGTAGGTGGCATAGAAGCCGAACAGAAAGAAATCGAATTGCTCAAGAAAGTTGCCGGACGTGACGCGAAGTATCGCGCCCGCCTTCGACCGTACGGTTGCAGGTGAGGTTGAGGAAAACATGGTTATCTCCAGTTTATTGTTGACGTTTTACGCGTCTGTTTCTGAAAACTGGATCAGGATGAGGAATTAGATAAGCGCAAATGCCGCATCGACTGATGCATTTCTTGCATGAATATAATCCGGCGAATAAATACCATTAATGGCAACAATAACTTAACAAAATGTTGGTTTTTTATTCACCAATATTCTGTAAGTCTCTGATATTACGATTTTGTGATGTGGCGCAGAGGCGCGTTTCAGAATGAGCCGGGTAACCGCGTCATTACCCGGCGGATGCAATTTAGCGCAGCGCCCTGGCAATCGCGCTAAACATCAGAGAGGCTTCCAGCGGCTGGGCGCAGAAGGACGGTTCCGCCTGCGGCCAGGTAGACCACTGGACGATGACCAGATTTTCCTTCGGGTTCACCACGATCATCTGCCCGAAAATGCCCAGCGCCCAGAGCGAACCTTTCAGCGAATCCTGTGCCGTCGGCTCTACGCCCGCGGCGTTGGCGGGCACTTCATTGTTCCACCACTGATAGCCGTACAGCCCCTCGGGATGGGCGTCTGAGACCGAGCCTTTGGCCTTCGTCCAGCCTGACGACTGCCGGATCCAGTTTTCCGGCAGGATGGTCTTACCGTTCGGTAACGTACCGTTGTTCAGGATAAATTGCCCGAAGCGTCCCCAGTCCTCCGGCGTGGCGTTAAAGCCGTGCGCGCCGACGTCGTGCTGGCCTTTGCTGTAGGCATGCCACACGCCGTCGCTCGCCATGCCGTAAGGCTGCCAGATGCTTTTCTCCAGATAGGCTGCGAGCGTCATGCCGGTGGCCCGCTCCAGCACGTCACCCAGCAGCCAGGCGCCGCCCGAAGAGTAAGACCAGTTCTCTCCGGCCGGGTGCGCCCTGCGCAGCCCCTTCACCAGCTTGCGCACGCAGTCATAGGTACCCGGCTTCGCCTCGCACTCGGTGAGCTGCGCAAAGTCGGATTTAGGGTTGGCGTAATCCTCGTTCCAGGCCACGCCGGAGGTATGGGTGATAAGCTGCTTAAGCGTCACGCCGTCCCACGCGGTGCCTTTCAAGTCGGGTTCATACCGCGTGATCCGATCGTCGAGCGAGTGAATTTTTCCCTCTTTGAGGGCCACGCCCACCAGCGCCGATACCACCGATTTCCCAACCGAGCGCGAGGTCCAGAGCGTCGAGTCGGTATTGCCCTCTCCAAGATACTTCCAGGCGATTTTGCCGTCCTTCAGCACCAGCATGCCGCTGACGTTCTGCCGCTGGAGGTAGTCCTTAAGGCCGAAGCGCCTGCCGTTGACCTGATAGTGTGCGTCCGTGAGCGGCTTGTCCGACATTTCCAGCGGCACAGCGTTACCGTGGCGGAAAACATCCCCGGTGTAGTTGCGGTAGTCATTGCGAAAGCCCACCACCCGATCGGCCTGACTCCAGGTGAGCATCTTATGGGTGTCAGGCAGCGTGGTGTCGAAGGGGGCAGGGCAGGCGCTGAGGTCGGTGCCTTTACAGGCCGCCACTGCCGCAGGGGAGATCAGGGTGCTGAAGACAAGGCCCGCCAGCACGGCATGGTTTACTTTTCTGTTTTTCATATCCGTCTCTTACAGGTTAAGAACGGCTTCAGTTTAAAAACCCCGGGGCTATAATAAAAAACGCGTAGTGGGGGAAAATCCCCCTAAAAAACAGAGGGAGCGTAGCGTGGCGGGACTGATTTACTCTTTTGCACAGCTCGAGGCATTTACCGCCGTGGCCGAGAATGGGAGCCTCAGTAAAGCCGCGGTGGCGCTGAAGAAGGACCGCACGACGCTTCGCGATCTGGTTGATTTTCTTGAGGATGGGTTGGGCTACGCGCTGTTTATTCGCGACGGCCGCACCCTGCGGCTCACGCCCGAAGGGGAACAGCTTCAGCGCCAGGCGCACCTCCTGATGCGGCAGGTAAAAGCCTTTGAGGCGTTTGCCAGAGAGGTGCCGCACGGTGCCACGCAGGACCTGACGCTGGTCTACGATCCTTTTACGCCCAGAGCCTTTCTGCACGGGGTGATTGCTGAAATGGCGGTGCGAAAAATCCGCCTGAGCCTTATCTGCGCCTCGCGGGATGAATCGGAACGGCTGCTGGCGAATAACGACGCGGATCTGGCCATCTGCCAGGCGCGCAACCGCAGCGTGGGCAACGACATGGAGTGGCGTGCCCTGGGTGCCATCGAGATGGATTTTTATGCCGCCAGCGGGCTGTTTGCGGACAGTGCTTCCCCTCTGTCGCTGCTCGATCTCTCCCTGGTACCTCAGCTCGTCATGCACCCCGCCTCGGACGAGCCGGTGGCGCGCCGCCTGCAGATTTCGGGGCATACCCTCTTTACCAATGAGCCGGAGATGCTGCGCGGTCTGCTGGAGCGCGGCTGCGGCTGGGGATTCTTACCGACGCATTTTCACGCCGGGCAGTGTCAAAACGTAAAAAGGCTGCACACCGAAGTGGGCAGCCAGGGGATTGGTCAGACGATGGTAACCATCTGGAAGCCGGGGAGCGACAAGCGCAGCACAATCGCTGAAACGCTGTCGCTCTTGCCGGACGTATGGAAGCACTCAGCGCTGTGAACAGCCTTTACACTGCGGGTTCTGGATCTGCTGGAAGAAATCGTTGCCTTTGTCATCCACCAGGATAAACGCCGGGAAGTTCTCGACCTCGATCTTCCAGATAGCTTCCATGCCCAGCTCAGGATACGCCACGCACTCCAGGCTCTTGATGCTGTTTTGCGCCAGCACCGCCGCCGGGCCGCCGATGCTGCCCAGGTAGAAGCCGCCGTGCTTATGGCAGGCGTCCGTCACCTGCTGGCTGCGGTTGCCTTTCGCCAGCATGATCATGCTCGCGCCGTGGGACTGCAGTAAGTCCACATACGAATCCATGCGCCCTGCCGTGGTTGGGCCGAGGGAGCCAGACGCGTAGCCTTCCGGCGTTTTGGCCGGGCCCGCGTAGTAGATCGGGTGATCTTTGACGTACTGCGGCAGTTCCTCACCGTTGTCGATTAGCTCTTTCAGCTTCGCGTGGGCGATGTCGCGCGCCACGATGATGGTCCCGTTCAGCGACAGGCGGGTAGAGACCGGGTGCGCGGAAAGCTGCGCCAGGATCTCATTCATCGGCTTGTTCAGATCGATGCTGACCACGTCGCCTTCACCCTGCTGGCGCAGTGATTCAGGAATGTACTGGCCCGGGTTGTGCTCCAGCTTCTCAATCCAGATCCCGTCGCGGTTGATTTTCGCTTTGATGTTGCGGTCCGCAGAGCAGGAGACCCCCATGCCGATAGGGCAGGAGGCGCCGTGGCGCGGCAGGCGGATCACGCGGATGTCGTGGGCGAAGTATTTCCCGCCGAACTGCGCGCCGAGGCCGAGGTTCTGGGCTTCCTGGAGCAGCTCCTGTTCGAGCTGAACGTCGCGGAACGCCTGGCCGTGTTCGTTACCTTCCGTTGGCAGCGCGTCGTAGTAGCGCGTGGAGGCCAGCTTCACGGTTTTCAACGTCGCTTCCGCCGAGGTACCGCCGATCACGAACGCGATATGGTACGGCGGGCAGGCCGCGGTACCGAGAGTGCGCATCTTCTCAACCAGATAGTTTTTCAGCTTCGCCGGGGTGATCAGCGCTTTGGTCTCCTGGTACAGATAGGTTTTGTTGGCAGAGCCGCCGCCTTTTGCCATGCACAGGAATTTGTACTCATCGCCGTCAACGCTGTAGAGATCGATCTGCGCCGGCAGGTTGGTGCCGGTGTTCACCTCTTTATACATATCCAGCGCCGCGTTCTGGGAGTAGCGCAGGTTGTCTTCAATGTAGGTGTTGTACACCCCCTGACTCAGGGCCGCTTCGTCACCGCCGCCGGTCCAGACGCGCTGGCCTTTTTTACCCATGATGATCGCCGTGCCGGTATCCTGGCAGGTTGGCAGCACGCCTTTGGCCGCGATTTCAGAGTTACGCAGGAACTGCAGGGCAACGTACTTATCGTTCAGGCTCGCTTCCGGGTCGTCAAGAATGGCGGCAACCTGCTTCTGGTGGGAAGGACGCAGCATAAATGCGGCGTCGTGGAAGGCCTGCTGCGCCAGCAGGGTCAGCGCTTCCGGCTCCACTTTCAGCACTTCCTGGCCTTCGAACTCGGCAACGGAAACGTGCTCTTTGGTCAGCAGATAGTATTCGGTGTCGTCGTGCGCCAGTGGGAAGGGGTTTTGATAAAAAAACGGTTTGTTTGACATAGCTTGCTCCAAAAAAATAAAACCGCCGGAGGAGAAGTCCGGCGGTCAGGAATCAGAACATCATGGACATCCACGGATAGCCAATCAGCAGCAGGGCCGCCAGGAAGATGGCACCGAAGATGGTGCCGAGGCGCCAGTAGTCTTTGGTTGGCAGGTAGCCGCTACCGTAGTAGATCGGGCTTGGGCCAGTGCCGTACGGGGTGATGATCCCCATCACGCCCAGCGAGGTCACCATCAGCAGAACGAACACTTCCATATTCATGCCCGGGATGGTGGAGGCGATGGTCAGCATCGCTGGCAGCAGCGCCGTGGTGTGCGCGGTGGTGCTGGCAAACAGGTAATGCAGCAGGTAGAACGCCAGCAGCAGCACGATGGTCGCTACGCCCGGAGAGATACCGCTCATCAGCAGACCGCCTTCTTTACCTAACCAGCTGATAAAGCCGGTAGAGGAGAGGCCATCCGCCAGCGCCACCAGGGTGGCGAACCAGACGAAGGTGTTCCACGCGGCTTTATTACCGGTGATGTCGTTCCACTCCAGCACGCCGGTCCACAGCATCAGGCCGACGATAAGCAGGGCAGCCATAGCCGGTTCAATCCACGCGGCGGCAAAGATCCACATCAGCAGCGCACAGCACACGAACACCAGCAGCAGGATTTCATTGCGGGACAGTTTGCCCAGTTTTTCCAGTTCACGGGTCGCCCACAGCGGCACTTCGTTGTTTACCTTCACTTCAGGCGGGTAGAACCAGTAGGCCAGCAGCGGCATGGCCAGAATCAGCAGGATACCCAGCGGCAGGAAGGCGAGGAACCAGGTCCCCCAGGAGATATCGATTCCAACCGTACTTTTCACCAGCGCCAGGGCCAGCAGGTTCGGCGCAAGTGCGGAGAGGAACATTGAGCTGGTGATACAGGCCGCGGTGATCGCCACCCACATCAGATACGAACCAATCTTACGCGCGCTTGGGTCGTTCGGTTTTGAACCGTACAGCGGCGGCAGGTTAGCGATGATCGGGTAGATGGTCCCGCCGCTGCGCGCGGTGTTGGACGGGGTGAACGGTGCCAGCAGCAGGTCCGCAAACGTAATGGCGTAACCGAGCGTCAGGCTGCGACGGCCGAGGTACTTCACCAGAATCAGCGCCAGACGGCGGCCGAAGCGGGTTTTGTCATAGCCTGCGGCGAACATAAAGGCACCGAAAATTAGCCAGACGGTAGAGTTACCAAACCCGCTCACCGCCCATTTAAAGGAGGCGCCCGCCAGCTTGAATTTCGGATCAGCCAGCTGTTCAGGGCTAAACAGCACCCACTGGCTGCACAGCGCAATGGCGACCACGCCGGTGAGACCGATCACCGCGCCCGGCAGCGGTTCGAAGATCAAACCGACGATCACGCCAACGAAGATAGCGAAATAGTGCCACGCGTAAGGAGGCAGGCCTTCCGGTACCGGAACAAACAGCAGCAGTACGGCGACGATGACGGGCAGTGCCATCATCAGCAGACGTTTTGCGTTTCCATTTGATGCCTGGTTCGCCACAGGGGGCGTTACAGCAGTTTTTGTATTCATAGTTTCACGTCTTAAGTTGTCAAAGATTCGGTCGTACTGAAAAACAAAATCACTTTCTTAAGCTTCTTTGCTTTTTTTAGTTATTAAAGGTGCGATTTTGTATTTTCAGTAATAGCAATTTAACGCTTTTATGGAGGCGCTAAATTAAAAATTGATGATGTTTTTATATTGCGCTTTTGGATGCCATAACTATTGATCGCGATCAAAAAAATAGAATTGCAGCGATATTTTTATGCTTTTATTAATAACCACTCTGGCGTATGTGGGCATTCCCTTTTTTATTGGTTTATTTTATCATTTTTGTAACATTTTTATTTTCTGTGATTTTATATATGTTTGTTTTGTTTGGTGTTTTTAGTGATTTGGAGAAGTGGTTTTACCAATCATTATTTAACGAATTTTAAATTATTGTGAATGGCTAAATGACATTCGCTAACACCAATGTGTTAATTGTGTTATTGCAGGGATTAAATAGTTTTTTAACTAACGTAATAACTTTAGAAACTAAAAAAATCATTATATTAATATCATGACATCGGCAAATAACGACGAACTAAAAAATCAATCCGATAACGAATTCTTAATTTTAAAAAGTTTGGAGTTTCAATTATGAGCACTAACGAACGTATTCTTAGCCCCTTCACATTACCGAATGGCACTGAACTGAAAAACCGTTTGTTAATGGCCCCTATGACCACCTGCACCGGCTATTACGACGGCACCGTCACCAGCGAACTGGTGGAGTACTATCGTGCCCGTTCCGGAAGCATCGGTACCATTATTGTGGAGTGCTGCTTCGTCGACGATCTCGGTCTCGCCTTCCCGGGCGCGATCGGGATTGATAATGACGAGAAAATTGCCGGGCTGGCGAAAATCGCGGAGGCGATCAAATCCAAAGGATCTAAAGCCCTGCTGCAGATCTACCACGGCGGCCGCATGGTCGACCCGAAACTGATCGGTGGCCGTACGCCGGTTGGCCCAAGCGCTGTTGCCGCGCCGCGTGAGGGCGCAGCAACGCCAGTGGCACTGACTGGCGAAGAAGTCGAAGGCATGATCGGCAAGTTTGGTGAAGCGGTGCGCCGCGCCATCCAGGCCGGCTTCGACGGCGTGGAAATCCACGGGGCAAACACCTATCTGATTCAGCAGTTCTATTCGCCAAACTCTAACCAGCGCGATGACGAGTGGGGCGGCAGCCGCGACAACCGCGCGAAGTTCCCGCTGGCAGTACTGGATATCACCCACAAAATGGTGCGCCAGTACGCGGACGACGCCTTTATTATTGGCTACCGCTTCTCTCCTGAAGAGCTTGAAGTGCCGGGCATCCGCTTTGAAGACACCATGTACCTGCTGGAAAAACTGGCGGCTCGCGGCGTGGACTACCTCCACTTCTCCGTCGGCGCGACCCTGCGTCCTTCCATTGTTGACACCCAGGACCCGACGCCGCTTATCGAAAAATACTGCGCGATGCGTTCTGAAACGCTGGCTCAGGTACCGGTGATGGGCGTGGGCGGCGTGGTGAATGCCGCCGATGCCAATGAAGCGCTGGACCACGGTTACGACCTGATTGCCGTTGGCCGTGCCACCATCGCTTACCCGGACTGGACCGACCGCATCGCGGCCGGGGAAAACCTGGAGCTGTTTATGGACAGCACCCAGCGCGAGGCGCTGAACATTCCTGAGCCGCTCTGGCGCTTCTCGCTGGTGGAAGCGATGATCCGCGACATGAGCATGGGCGAGTCGAAATTCAAACCGGGCATGTTTACTGAGAAGGTGCAGGACGACGCGAACGAGCTGGTGATTAACGTCAGTCTGGAAACTGACCGCATTGCAGACATCGAGCTGGCCTCTGGCCCGAGCGAAGACGTTGAGTTTGTCACCAGCTTTGAAGAGATCCGTACCCGCATTCTGGATGCCAACACCCCGCACGTGGATGCCATCACCGGCGCCACCAGCCAGAGCGAGGCGGTGAAGAAAGCGGTCTCTAAAGCGATGCTGAAATCCAGCAAAGCGCTGGCCGCGGAAGAGGGCGTTGACCCGAACGAAACCCGCAGCGTGGACGTGGTGGTTGTCGGCAGCGGCGGCGCCGGTCTGGCGGCGGCGATTCAGGCGCACGACGAAGGCGCGAGCGTGCTGATAGTTGAGAAAATGCCAACCATCGGTGGCAACACCATTAAAGCCTCTGCCGGGATGAACGCCGCAGAAACCCGCTTCCAGCGCGTGAAGGGCATTCAGGACAGCAAAGAGCTGTTCTACCAGGAAAGCCTGAAAGGTGGCGGCAACAAGAACAACCCGGAACTGCTGCACCGCTTCGTTGAGAACGCGCCGCAGGCGATTGAATGGCTGGCAACCCGCGGCATCATGCTGAACGACATCACCACCACCGGCGGGATGAGCATTGACCGTACCCACCGTCCAAAAGACGGCTCAGCGGTCGGCGGCTACCTGATCAGCGGCCTGGTGCGTAACGTCAACAAACGCAACATCGAGGTGATGCTGGATACCTCCGTCAGCGACATCATCTTCGAAAACGGCGAAGTGACCGGCGTGCGCCTGACCACCGAAGAGAACGAAACCCTCACCGTGGCAGCGAAAAGCGTGATTGTCGCCACCGGCGGCTTCAGCGCTAACAGCCAGATGGTGGTGAAATACCGCCCTGACCTGGAAGGGTTCGTTACCACCAACCATAAAGGGGCGACCGGTGGCGGCATCGCGCTGCTGGAGCGTATCGGGGCAGGTACGGTTGATATGGGCGAGATCCAGATCCACCCAACCGTTGAGCAGAAAACCTCGTACCTGATTTCCGAATCCATCCGCGGCGGCGGGGCGATTCTGGTCAATCAGAAAGGGGAACGCTTCTACAACGAAATGTCGACCCGCGATAAAGTCTCGGCGTCAATCATCGCCCTGCCGGAGAAATACGCGTACATCGTCTTTGACGAGCATGTTCGCGCCAAAAACAAAGCCGCGGATGAGTACATCGCTAAAGGCTTCGTGACCAGCGCCAGCTCGCCAAAAGCGCTGGCGGAAGCGCTCGGCATGGATTACCACGCTTTCCTGGCGACCCTGGAACGTTACAACGGTTTCGTTGAAAAACAGCACGATGACGACTTTGGACGTACCACCGCGCTGCGTGCGCCAATCAATGAAGGGCCATTCTACGCCATTCAGATTGCACCGGGCGTGCACCACACCATGGGCGGCGTGACCATCAACACCGAAACCTGCGTGCTGGACAGCAACCACAACGTGCTGCCAGGTGCGTTTGCGGCCGGTGAAGTGGTCGGCGGGATCCACGGCGGCAACCGTATCGGCGGTAACGCAGTGGCAGATATCATCATTTTTGGTACCCTTGCAGGACATCAGGCGGCTCTGCGTTCGAAAAAGATGTAAGGCACCTGCTTCCCAGGCCGGATACGCGCAGCGATATCCGGCATTTTCCCCGGCGGCGCGGAGCTTGCCGGGGCTACTTCTGAGGACTCCTGCCATGCCTGATAGCCATCGCGTTTACAGCTACTCCGCCGTTCTGATGGGCTCGCCCATCCTCCTGAAACTCTTCTCCCATGACGAAGCCCTCGCGTCCCGCGTGTTTCGTCTGATCAAACAGTACGAAGATCTGCTCACCGTTAACCGCGCGCACTCGCAGGTGATGGACATTAACCATGCGGCGGGCCAGCATCCGGTCACCGTCAGTCGGCCGGTGTTTGATCTGATCCGCTGTGCAAAAGCGGCAAGCCTGCTCAAGGACAGCGCCTTTAATCTGGCGATCGGTCCGCTGGTGAAGCGCTGGAAGATTGGCTTTCAGGGGGACAGCGTTCCGCCTGCCGATGAAATCGCGTCGCTGCTGGCGATAACCCGGCCCGAGGATGTTCTCCTTGATGAGGCCAGCAGCAGCGTGTTTCTGACCAGAGCGGGGATGGAGATCGATCTGGGGGCGATTGCCAAAGGCTATATCGCCGACCGGGTGCGGGATTACCTGCATAAAGAGGGCGCGGAGCTGGGGCTGATTAACCTCGGCGGCAACATTCAGACGTTAGGCTCGCCGGAAGGGGGCTGGAGCGTCGGGCTGAAAAAACCGTTCGCCGGAGATGCGCTGATCGGCACGATGATCGTTGAGAACGTGTCCGTCGTCACGTCGGGAACCTACGAGCGCTATTTTGAACAAGACGGCAAACGCTATCACCACATTCTTGATCCGCGCACCGGATATCCGCTGGACAACGAACTGGACAGCGTGACCATCATTTCCAAAGATTCCATCGACGGCGATATCTGGACCACGCTGATGTACGGCATGGGCGTGGAGAAGGGCTGTGCCGCGCTGCGTGCGCGCCCCGACATTGAGGCCATCTTTGTGACCAAAACAAAAGAAGTGGTGTTCTCTTCAGCACACCACTTCCGCTTTACCCTGCTGGATGATACCTACCGCGTTACTGACAGTATTGCTTGAGCAGGCCCGTTTGCTCCGGCTGAAGACGGTAGCGATACACCGGACGCCCGGTGGCGCCGTAGTGAATGCTGGTGAACAGAATATTGATTTGCGCCAGCCAGATCAGGTATTTGCGGCAGGACACGCGGGAAATATTGACCGCGTTTGCCAGATCGTCGGTGGAAAACTCCGTCTCCGGGTGAGCGTCAATCCACTGGCAAATCGTGCGCAGCGTTTGCGGCGTTAACCCTTTCGGCAGCTTTTTGCTGTCCGCCAGTTCCGGCGCCCCGCCGTGGATCAGGCGGTCGACGTCCGCCTGCTCGTAATACTGGTGCGACCCCATCAGGCTGTGCTTGGCCTTCCAGCCGTTCAGCGCCTCTTCAAAGCGCGGGAACTGGAACGGCTTTATCAGATAATCCACCACGCCGTAATGGATGGAGGTCTGGATCGTCGCGGCGTCGGCGGCCGAGGAGATCATGATCACGTCGATTGGGCGGCCGGATGCGCGAATCACGGGCAGCAGATCCAGCCCGTTATCCTGCTGCATATAGACATCCAGCAGCACCAGATCGACGGGCTGGCTGGGGTTATTAATGATGGCCTCGGCCTGGCTTAGCGTGGAGGCGACGCCGCAGCAGCTAAAGCCTTCAACACGGTTGACATACAGACGGTTGAGGTCGGCTACCATGGCGTCATCATCGACAATTAACACATTTATCACGCGATTTTCCTCTCGCTATCCCAGGGGATGTGAACAAAAAATTGGGTAAATACGCCGGGCTCAGACTCGACGGAGATATCGCCGCCAAGGTTCTGAATCTGCTGGCGAGCAAGGAACAGCCCAACGCCGCGGTTTTCACCTTTTGTTGAGAAGCCCTTTGTAAAAATAGACTCCAGCTGAGTGGGATCAATGCCGGGGCCATCGTCGCTGACTTCACAGCTGAGCCAGCCATTTTGATAATGCAGCAGCAGGCCGATCTCGCCCTCCTGCTGTCCTTCCATCGCGTCGAGCGCGTTTTCAATGAGGTTGCCCAGCGCGGTGATCAGCACCGCGACCTGCTCTTCACTTGCGGTATCCGGTATCTGGCTTTCATCCGCCAGCGTCAGGGTGACGCCCGCTTCTTTCGCCCGGTTGATTTTACCCAGCAGGAACCCGGCAACCACCGGGGATTTTACCTTGCTCTGTATCGTACCGATATCCGTCTGGTAATGATGTGCCGTCTGGAGAATGTACTCTTCCAGCTTGTCGTAGCGCTTAATATTCAGCAGGCCGAGTATCACATGCAGTTTATTCATAAACTCGTGGGTGTGGGCGCGCAGGGCATCGACGTAGTTAACCATGCCGTCCAGACGCTGCATCAGCTGGCTGACTTCCGTTTTATCACGGAAGGTGGTGATGGCGCCGATCACCCGATCCTGACTTTTCACGGGGACCATGTTGCACAGCAATAGTCGACCGTTGCAGCTGATCTCCTGGTCCTGGCGTGCGACGCCCGTCTTCGAGACGTCACGCAGGCTAGCCAGCAGGGGCGCGCTGGTGTTTTCGGTCTGCTTGCCGGAGGGGAGAAGCAATATTTCTCTGGCGGTCTGATTAATCATCGTCACGCGGCCGTGTATATCAACGGCCAGAACACCCTCGCGAAGCGACTGCAGCATCGCCTGGCGCTGTTCGAACAGGGCGGAGATTTCGTAGGGTTCGAGCCCGAACAGAATGCGCTTCAGAACCCGCACCAGACCCCAAATCGCCATAGAACTCATAAAAATACTGAACAAAATGGTCCAGACGGCGTTGAGCCGCCCGCGAGCGATCTGCTCTTCAACCTTATTCAGGGAGATTCCGACGACCACCACGCCAATCTGCTCGTGCTGGGCGTCGTAGACGGGCGTAAAAACGCGCAGCGCTTCGGCGAGCGCGCCCCGGTTAACCGATACGTTCTCTTTGCCTTCCAGCGCGGGCGTTAAATCGTCACCGATAAAATGCAGCCCGAGCAGCGCCTCATTCGGATGAGAGTAGCGGATCCCGCGCATATCAGTGACCACGGTGAACAGCAGATCGTTTCGCTTCGTCACCGCCTGGGCGATGGGCTGAATAATGTTCTCCTGCGGTGCCTGCATGAGGCCGCGCTGGATCTCGGGGCTGTCGGCGAGGGTGCGGGCAATGCCGAGCGCGGTGTCTTTGACATCATCGCGCGTTGCGCGGGTGATCTGCACCGAATAGAGCGCAAAAACCACCAGCAGAACTGAACCGATAATCGCGCACACCATCAGCGTGACCAGCGTATTGAGTTTCATGGGGCGCTTGCGCGTCGGAAGAAAAGGCTGCAAATCGCTCATCAATACTCCGCGATGATTAAGTAAGAGGGTAATTATCGCCGATGACGCACTTTTCTTAAAGCCATGTAAAAGCGTGGATTTGGTCCTCTTTTCGTGACCCTCCTCGCAGGTCATCTATATAAAACACTTTATAGTGTGTGGGTACTCATAATAAGGAGGCTGTTTATGAGCATTATGCTTACCGGTTCGGTCAAGGAAAGACGGCACGCCAGCACGATGAATATCGATAGATTGTCCACGCTGGACATGCTGAAAGTCATTCACCAGGATGATGCACTCATTTCTGCTGCTATCACCCCTTGTTTACAGACGATTGCCCGTGCGGTGGATAACGCTGCCGCGACCCTCAATCACGGTGGTCGTCTGGTCATTGTCGGGGCGGGGCCGTCTGGTCGTGTCGCGCAGCAGGTTGCCGATGACTATGCGCCGGGCAAAACCCCTGTGATGGCCGTAACGGCACAAGAGGGGGAAGGGAGCTACGAGCGCGGCGTTTCCGACCTGCAGGCCATTAAATTTGGTGAACACGATATGATGCTGGCCGTGACCGTCAGCGGAAAAACGCCGTGGGTCTGGGGAGCGATGCGGCATGCATGGTCGCTGGGTTCGCCGGTTGCCGTGATTACCGGTGATGCGCAAAGTGAAGCCGCGCAGCTGGCGAGTATGGTTATAGCCCCCGAACTGGGTGCCGATGTGGTGGCCGGCTACCTCAACACCAAAGCGGGGATCGCGCAAAAAATGATCCTCTCGATGATCGCTACCGGGCTGGCCGTTAGAACCGGGCGCGTATACAGCAACCTGCGGGTGGATCTTGAGGCAAGCAACACCAAATGGGCCGAACGTCAAATCGCCATTGTAATGGAAGCGGGGGGATGCTCCCGGGCGGAGGCAAAAGCGGCGCTGGAGAGCTGTAACCATCACTGTAAAACAGCGGTATTGATGGTGCTGACAGGGCTGGATGCGTGGAAAGCTCATGAGCTGCTGGCGCAGAATAACGGGTTTATCCGCGTGGCGCTGCAGGAAGCGCCGTAATACGTACCGTTAAGAAATAAAAAAGGCCGCAGATGCGGCCTTTGGTATTTTTAGAGGTTAGAACTGGTAGGTCATGCCCACACCAACGATGTCGTCGGTGGAAATACCGTATGCGTCATACAGCGCTTCATCGTTGTCCAGCATGTTGATTTTATAATCAACATAAGTGGAGAAGTTTTTGTTGAAGCTGTAGGTCATGCCCAGGTCGATGTAGTTAACCAGATCCTGATTGAATCCTTTACCGTCCAGATCTTTACCTTTTGAGTAAACCCATGCCAGGGAAGGACGCAGACCGAAGTCGAACTGGTACTGTGCAACCGCTTCAAAGTTCTGAGTCTGGTTGGCGATACCAACGTTGCCGATTGGCGTCATGTTGCGGGTTTCCGCATACATCATCGCCAGGTAAACACTGTTTGCGTCGTATTTCGCGCCAACGGTCCAGGCTTCAGCTTTTTCGCCACCCGCAAAACCGATGCTTTCTGCGGCTTTGCCGTAGGCAACCTGATCGTTGGTACGGTCAGAAGAAGAGTACGCTGCACCCAGGCTCAGGCCGGACAGATCGCCAGAGAAGTCATAGGAGGTGGACATACCGAAGCCGTCGCCGTTCTGGAAGCGTACGTCTTTATGACCGTTTTTAGTGCCTTCCTGATCTTCGTTAGCGTTAGCACCTTCGTTAGCACCCTGATACTGCA
Organism: Enterobacter sp. GER_MD16_1505_Eko_090; assembly: GCF_003331015.1. Classification (NCBI taxonomy): domain Bacteria; kingdom Pseudomonadati; phylum Pseudomonadota; class Gammaproteobacteria; order Enterobacterales; family Enterobacteriaceae; genus Enterobacter; species Enterobacter sp. GER_MD16_1505_Eko_090. The sequence goes on from NZ_PUQF01000020.1 coordinate 62,231, forward strand.
GCGCAAAGTTCAGGCCATCAACCAGACCAAAGAAATCATTATTACGATAGGTCGCAACACCGTTGGTACGGCCAACCATAAAGTTATCAGTCCAGGTGTAGGAATCACCGCCAAATACAGGCAGCATATCGGTCCACGCTTCAACGTCGTACACGACGCCGTAATTACGGCCATAATCAAATGAACCGTATTCGCCAAATTTCAGGCCAGCGTATGCCAGACGGTTAAAGGATTTATCACCCGCGCCTTCGGTATCGTTAGCGTAGGTTTTATATTCCCACTGGCCGTAACCGGTCAGGTCGTTAGTGATCTGGGTTTCGCCTTTGAAACCAATCTGTACATAGGTTTCATCGCCATCGTCGCCAGGGTTGTCAGAGAAGGTATGACGCGCGTCGACCTTGCCGTACAGGTCAACTTTGTTGCCGTCTTTGTTGTACATTTCAGCCGCATTTGCTGCGCCTGCCATTAATAATGCGGGTACAAGAATTGCCAGAACTTTTCTTTTCATTATATATTCCCTTTAAAGATAATTTATATGAATATATGTAATTACCCTCCGTAATTACAGGGTTGATACTATTCCAGGAGATGTGATTTAGTTTCAAAAATAAATGTAATAAAATTCTATGAAATATTTCAAATTATTTCTATAAATCTCTTTATTTTTCCTGTGAATTAATTAATTGAATTTATATGGTGTAATTATTATTAAATATTTCGCATTTCTATTTTTAAATTTATTTAATTTGGCTATGTTATAATTCATCCTCTTTTTAACAACAGGACATGACGATGGAACTGGCCCGGTGGCAGCATGGCTTTGAGCGCTGGCTCAAGGAAAATCATCAGAACGACGATACCGCACATGATATTTCGCATTTTCGACGGGTCTGGATGACGGCGCAAAAAATCATGGTTCACCACACGGTCGAACCGCGGGTGATTCTGGCCGCATGCTATTTTCACGATATTGTCAGCCTGCCGAAAAATCATCCCGAACGCAGTCAGTCGTCAAGGCTCGCCGCGCGTAAGACGAGCGACATTCTGCGCCGCGACTTTCCGGACTTTCCGCCAGAGCATATTGCCGCCGTCGCGCACGCGATTGAGGCGCACAGCTTTAGCGCCGAAATCGCGCCGCAGAGTATGGAAGCCAAAATAGTGCAGGACGCTGACCGGCTGGAAGCGTTAGGTGCTATCGGCCTGGCGCGCGTTTTTGCCGTCTCGGGCGCGCTGGGCGTGCCGCTATTTGACGCGGACGATCCCTTTGCCGATGCGCGCTCTCTCGACGATAGGGCATTTGCCCTCGACCATTTTCAGACCAAGCTGCTGCGTTTGCCTGATACAATGCAGACGGAAATGGGCCGCGAACTGGCACGTCACAATGCCGATTTCCTGATCCAGTTTATGGCGAAACTCAGCGCCGAATTACACGGCGACTGCCTCGGGCTGGATAGCCAGGTGCTGAGCCGCTTCCGTCGCAGTTTGCGCAACTGAACTGTGGTAATCTGTTCCCAGTCTTTACTCTCCGGTTAAAAGAATGCAGGAAAATCGAGCAGTGAAAGAGCCCGCGCCCGCGCAGGCTGAGAAATCAACGGCAACGGTGCAGGCCTTACTGCGCCAGCTGTTGGATATCTATGATGCTAAAACGCTGGCCAGTCTGCTGGTGGCGCACGGCGAAAGCCACTGGAGCCCGGCGATCCTTAAACGTCTGCTGACCAGCGAGCGAGCAGGGCGTCGCCTGAGTGAAGGCGAGTTTCGTTATCTGCAAAACCTGCTTCCGCGACCTTCTGCCGCGCACCCGAACTATGCCTTCCGGTTTATCGATCTGTTTGCCGGTATCGGCGGTATTCGGCACGGTTTTGAAGCTATCGGCGGACAGTGCGTATTTACCAGCGAGTGGAACAAGCACGCCGTGCGGACCTATAAGGCCAACTGGTACTGCGACCCGCACGAGCATCATTTCAACGCCGATATTCGCGATGTCACCCTGAGCCATAAAAGCGGCGTGAGCGATGAGCAGGCCGCCGAGCATATTCGTCAGACGATCCCCGCGCATGACGTGCTGCTGGCCGGCTTTCCGTGCCAGCCTTTTTCGCTGGCCGGCGTCTCCAAGAAGAATGCCCTCGGACGCGCCCACGGTTTCGCCTGCGATACGCAGGGAACGCTGTTTTTTGACGTGGCGCGCATTATTGACGCCCGTCGTCCAGCCATTTTTGTACTGGAAAACGTCAAAAACTTAAAAAGCCACGACGGCGGGAAAACCTTCCGCATTATCATGCAAACGCTGGATGAGCTGGGTTATGACGTGGCCGATTCAGAGGACATGGGCGCGGACGATCCTAAAATCATTGATGGGAAACATTTCCTGCCCCAGCATCGCGAACGTATCGTGCTGGTGGGCTTCCGCCGCGATCTCAATCTGAAGGGGGATTTCACCCTGCGGGATATTCCTTCTCTGTATCCCGAGCGCCGTCCTACCGTGGCCGACCTGCTGGAACCGGTCGTCGACGCGAAATTTATCCTGACCCCGGTGCTGTGGAAATACCTTTACCGCTATGCCAAGAAGCATCAGGCGAAAGGCAACGGCTTCGGTTTTGGGATGGTCAACCCGAACGATCCGCACAGCGTCACCCGCACGCTGTCTGCTCGCTACTATAAAGACGGTGCGGAAATCCTGATCGACAGAGGCTGGGACAAAGCGCTGGGTGAAAAAGATTTCGACGATCCGCACAACCAGCGTCATCGCCCACGGCGCTTAACGCCGCGGGAATGCGCCCGGTTGATGGGCTTTGAAACGCCGCAAGGCTACGGTTTCCGCATTCCGGTTTCAGACACCCAGGCGTACCGCCAGTTTGGTAACTCGGTCGTCGTTCCCGCGTTTGCGGCTGTCGCAAAACTGCTGGCTCCGCGCATCAGACAGGCGGTGGCGCTACGCCAGAGTGAGGCCGTCAATGACGGACGTTCACGATAAGGCCACGCGCAGTAAAAACATGCGTGCCATCGGCACGCGTGACACCGCCATTGAAAAGCGCCTGGCCGCGCTGCTGACGCAGGCAGGGTTTGACTTTCGCGTGCAGGATCCCGCCCTGGCGGGTCGTCCCGATTTCGTCCTCGACGCCTGGCAGTGCATCATCTTTACTCACGGCTGCTTCTGGCACCATCACGACTGCTACCTGTTTAAAGTCCCCGCGACGCGCACCGATTTCTGGCTGGATAAGATTGGCAAGAACGTCGAGCGTGACAAACGGGATCTTTCAATGCTTATTGCGCAGGGCTGGCGGGTGCTGATCGTCTGGGAGTGTGCGCTGAGAGGCAGACTAAAGCTGAACGATACCGATCTGCGCGAACGGCTGGAAGAGTGGATCTGCGGCGGCGGTCAGACCGCGCAGATCGACACGCAGGGTATTCACCTGCTTACGGTTTCTCCACCTCACAAGGCGTGACCACCGGTTTTGCCGGCAGCAAATATTTGCCCAGCGTGACCAGTACGACGGCAAACACGATGATCCCTAAAGCAATCCATTCCACAGGCGAGAGCGTTTCTCCTCCCAGTCCTGTCCCGAGCAGCACGGCCACGACCGGGTTAACGTAGGCGTAGCTGGTGGCGACCGCCGGGGAGACGTTGCGGATCAGGAACATATAGGCGTTAATGGCGATGATAGAGCCAAACAGCGCCAGGTAGCCCACCGCGAGAAAGCCCGACAGGTCCGGCAGCGCGGTCAGCTTTTCTCCCGTCAGAGTGGAGGCCAGAAGCAGGACAATCCCCGCGGCGAGCATCTCAATCGCACCGGCCATCATGCCGGTCGGCAGTTCGATACGCGACCCGTAGACGGAGCCGAACGCCCAGCTCATCGAGCCGATCAGGATAATCACCGCGCCCCACGGATTCCCGCTCAGGTTGCCGCCGCTGTTGAGCAGAACAATGCCGGCCAGCCCAATCCCAATCCCCAGCCATTCCAGCTTGCGGGTGCGGATGCCGAAAAGACGGCTGAAGCAGAGGGTAAACAGCGGTACGGTGGCAACGACCACGGCGGCGATCCCGGACGGGACGTTCTGGTGCTCGGCAATCGTCACAAACCCGTTCCCCACTGCCAGCAGCAGCAGGCCGATCAGGGCGGCATTCAGCATCGGGCGCAGCGGGGGAAGCTTATGCCCGCGCAGCATCAGGAAGGCCAGCAGCAGGATACCCGCCGAAAGGAAGCGGATGCCCGCCATCATCAGCGGCGGCCAGCTTTCCACGCCGATGCGAATGACAAAGTAGGTTGAGCCCCAGATGATGTACAGCGAAAAGAGTGCCCCGATGAGCGGTAGCAATTGCCGAAAACGCATAATCCCTCACGACGAAATAAAAAGGTCGCTGATAGTAAACGCGAAAACTATCGCGCTGGCGAGCCCTTTAATTGTGTAGCTGATGTGAATTTTTTGTTGACGTAAGGTGCCTGTTTCCGGGTTTGCGCTTTTGCTCCATACTATTCACTTAATTACCAAAAAATGAAGGATTAAGATTTTGGCAGGAAGTAGCTTATTAACATTGCTGGATGATATAGCCACCCTACTGGACGACATTTCAGTGATGGGGAAACTGGCGGCGAAGAAAACCGCAGGCGTGCTGGGCGATGATTTATCGCTTAACGCGCAGCAGGTGAGTGGGGTGAGGGCAAACCGTGAACTGCCGGTGGTGTGGGGCGTGGCGAAAGGCTCCTTCCTGAATAAGGTGATCCTGGTGCCGCTGGCGCTGCTGATCAGCGCCTTTATCCCCTGGGCCATCACGCCGTTACTGATGATCGGTGGGGCATTTCTCTGCTTCGAGGGCGTGGAGAAAGTGCTGCATTCCTTTAGCGCGCGCAAGCAGAGCGATACGCCGGAGGTGCGCCAGCAGCGTCTTGAAGCGCTGGCCGCGCAGGATCCAAAAACCTTCGAGCGCGATAAGGTCAAAGGCGCCATTCGGACCGACTTTATCCTGTCTGCGGAAATCGTCGCGATTACGCTGGGGATTGTCTCTGACGCGCCGCTTGTGAACCAGGTGCTGATCCTCTCCGGCATCGCGATTCTGGTCACCGTGGGCGTGTACGGTCTGGTGGGACTGATCGTCAAGCTGGACGATATTGGCTACTGGCTGGAAGAAAAGTCGAGCGCGGTGGCAAGAGGCATCGGCAAAAGCCTGCTGGTGCTGGCGCCCTGGCTGATGAAGAGCTTGTCGGTGGTGGGAACGCTGGCGATGTTCCTCGTAGGCGGCGGAATTGTGGTTCACGGCATTGCGCCGCTGCACCATGCCATCGAACATTTCTCCTCCACGCAGGGGGCCGTTATCGCGGCGATTCTGCCCACGCTGCTGAACCTGGTGCTGGGCTTTATCATTGGCGCTATCGTCGTTGCGACAGTGAAGCTGGTTGAGAAAATTCGCGGCACGTCGCACTAATTGTTACCGTCGGCAGGATGCAAAAAGACCATTCCTCGTCTAAATTGAAACAGTTTCACCCTGATACAGGAGGCAGGTATGGTCTTTTTGGTCAGTGATGAAGTTAAGCCTAAAAAGGGCGGCCCACGTATGATCGTCACCGGGTATTCCAGCGGAATGGTGGAATGCCGGTGGCACGATGGCTATAGCATCAAGCGGGAAGCATTCCGTGAAGATGAGCTTCAGCCGGGGGACGGGCAGCACAAACGGGACAAGGCTTAATCACATAACGCCCGGCTTTGCCGGGCGTTTTTATCTCAGGTTTCGGGTATAGAGCAGTAATCAGGGAGTGTGTGTGCAGCGCGATACCTTTGTTGTAAGACAAACTTTTTTGCAATGGCTGCATAAGCGTAGCAATCCGGGGCGGATTGTTAATCTCTGTTTTCTGATCGTTCTGGTGTTTTCCACGCTCCTGACCTGGCGTGAGGTGGTGGTGCTGGAAGAGGCGTACATCTCCAGCCAGCGCAATCATCTGGATACGGTGGCCAGTTCGCTGGACAGGCAGTTACAGAACAGCGTCGACAGGATGCTGTTATTCCGCCAGGGTATGCATGATGCAATCGAGACGCCGCTGGCCTTTGATGTCCTACAGGATGCGGTGTCACGTTTTAACACCGTCCGCATGCTCCCCACCTGGCAGCTCGCCGTTGATAAAAAGCGCACCCTTCCCATCAACGGGGTCTCGGATGCGTTCGTGGATAAAACCACGCTTCTGAACCGGGACGCTGAGCGCATCAGTCATGAAATTTCTGCCGCGCTCGAAGTGGGGTATCTGCTCAGGCTGGCGTCATCGAGAGCGCAAACGGAAGCGCGGGTGATCTACGTCTCCCGCGCCGGTTTTTTCCTTTCCACGGATACGCCGGATCGGGCGGGTGATATTACCGCCCGCTATTATAATCTGGTCACGCAGTCCTGGTTTACCCAGCAGTCAGAACGTAACAACCGCGCCCGCGCCGTGCGCTGGTTTATCTCCACGCCTTCATCCTGGACCGGGGATGAACGCACGATCACCGCCAGCGTTCCCATCTATTTCGATCATTACTGGTACGGCGTCGTGGCGATGGATTTTACATTAGACACGATGCAGCGTTTGCTGACCGACGCGACGGAAGACCGGACGGAGGGGGAGTATCAGCTGTACGATACTAGGCTTAATATGATTGCCACCTCGGCCCACGCGGGAAGTCCGGTTAACCAGTTTGACGAACGCGAAACGGCGCAGATTGCCCAGGCGATTGAACATGATACCGGCGGCGGTATCCGCCTCGGGAGCCGGTTTATCACCTGGGAGCGGCTCGATCATTTCGATGGCGTCGTCCTGCGGATCCACACCCTGCACGAAGGGGTACAGGACGACTTCGGCAGTATCAGCATTGTGCTGGCGCTGCTGTGGGCGCTCTTTACCGCCATGCTGTTGATCTCGTGGCTGGTGATCCGTCGGATGGTGAGTAACATGTATACGCTTCAGCACTCGCTCCAGTGGCAGGCCTGGCACGATCCGCTGACCCGATTGAATAATCGCGGCGCGCTGTTCGACCGCGCAAAATTGCTGGCGGAAACCTGTCGTCAGCAGTCTCTGCCGTTCTCGGTGATTCAGATCGATCTCGACTATTTTAAAAACATCAACGACCGTTTCGGCCATCAGGCCGGTGATAAGGTGCTTTCCCATACGGCAGGCGTGATTGCCAGCGCGTTACGCAAGAATGACGTGGCCGGACGCGTCGGTGGCGAAGAGTTTTGTGTGGTCCTTCCCGGTCTTGGTCTGGAGGAGGCGAGAGGCGTCGCCGAACGCATTCGTTGCCGAATCAACAGTAAGGAGATCCTGGTGAAGAAGAGCACAACCCTGCGCATCAGCGCGTCACTGGGCGTCAGCAGCGCGGATGAAACGGGCAATTACGATTTTGAACAGCTGCAGTCCGTGGCGGACGCCCGGCTGTATCAGGCCAAGCAGAGCGGGCGTAACCGGGTCGTGTGGCGGGATCAGGACAGGAAATGATCCAGCCCCTCCTGCCAGCCCGCAGGCCCGGGCTGTTGGGTGTGATAGACCCGCGCGGGGTTATCGTCCCGTAGCGTGATGCCCTGGCGGTTAATCCCCTTGATCACCACCGCGAAGTCCATGCTGTCGAGCAGCGGCGCATCGTTGGGACCGTCGCCGAGCCCTAGCGTGGTGGGTTCAATGTCTTCCTGCTCGCGATACCGTTCAATCAGCCAGTTAACCGCCACGTCTTTACCGCAGCGGGCGTCCAGAATATGCCAGAAGCGCGCCCCCTGCAGGCATTGCAGGCCGCTGTGCGCCAGTTCCTCTTCAAACTGGAGCAAGTTCTCGTCGGTATCGCGCCAGATCAGCGTGACGGAGGCTTCGTGCTTGCGGGCAAGCGTCGAACGGTAGCGCGTCAGTCCGGTCCACTCGCTAATAACGTGCTCATCCACATCGTCAAAGGTGGTGAATTTAAAGCCCGTCTGCAGGCGAATCTGCTCGATCCGCGGACGAATATCCCGGTGCGTCATCCCTCTAATCTGACGCTGGATAGTGTCCCAGCGCACGTCAGGCTGAATCACCGCGCCGTTCTCGGCAATAAACGGCAGGCCTTCCAGCCCCAGATCCTGCTGAATATCCAGCATCTCTGCCGCGGTTTTGCTGCTGCAGAGAATGATCGGAATCTGGTTATCCTGCAGCCTGTCCAGCCAGGGCTTGGCGGGTTGCCAGTCATAGGTATGAATATCCAGCAACGAGCCATCCAGGTCGGAAAAAATCAGCAAGGTATCCCGCAGTGAAGGCATAGTGACTCCCGGTGACGGATGCGTTTCGCTCTAAGAAAATTCCTAAAAAATATCCGAATTGTTAACCGGAGAAATGAGAGTATTCCCTGGCAAACCCGCATTCGGCGTATGTTATTGCTCATAACCAAAAGCATTATGTTAAAAATATTATATTCATCCTAAGAATATATGCTTGTCAGACAAATTCGTTGGGGATAGTGTGGCATGTACATCAGATTTCCTGGTGTAACGAATTTTCAAGTGCTTCTTGCATAAGCAAGTTTTGATCCCGGTCATCCCCATGACCGGGATTTTTTTCGCCCTAACGATTGGCTTCCGACACGCTAAAGTCGTGAATATCGAGCTCGAAGGCCTCGGCCAGCTCGCGATAGGTGTGATAATCCCTTCCGTTGACAATGACGCGGTCCGAATTGTCGTCCGAGCGGCGGACTTCTGACTCGCTGATCTCATTGATGGCGGCCAGCAGGGCATCGACATCCACCTCGACTTCGCGCTTGATGGTATCGCTGTACTCTTTATCGGTCTTCATTGCGGGACTCCTCTTTCAACCTGCAAACGTGTCCAGGGTTAAGTATAGCCTGTGCATAAAAACGCCATTCACGCCGGGCGGCGATGTGCGTTTTTGCGTTTTGTTCTACACTGGCTCAAAACCAGAGGAGGAATGTATGAAGGTCAACGATCGGGTAACCGTTAAAACGGACGGTGGGCCGCGCCGCCCGGGTGTGGTGCTGGCAATTGAAGAGTTTAGCGAAGGTACAATGTACCTGGTATCACTGGAAGACTACCCGCTCGGCATTTGGTTTTTTAACGAACTGGGGCATCCGGACGGTATTTTTGTAGAGAAAGCAGACTAGCACGGCGTCGGGTAGCACATTGCGTGCCCGACACCCGCTGTAAAAGCAAAAATCTCTGGCCAGGCCAGAGATCAAAGGTAGGGTGCACAGGGTCTTTTCTTAAGCGACTAACGCATGTTGACGAAAATCCCGTTCGTCACATTATCGGTCAGGCGTACCACGTGGTAGATCACTTGCTTATTATGCGTTTTAATTTTCCGTTTAATATTTCCTTTGTGTGATGAAACGGTTTTCGCTTTAATATTCATCTGGTCGGAGATCTGAATAGTTCCTTGTCCCGCCATCCACATTCGCAGCATACTTGATTCAGTCCTGCTTAATGATAGGGTGGGTAAGTTAACCGCTCCTACATTTTTAACTTCTTTATTCAAATAATCACCCAAAATGTCATCCAGCGACTCGGGTTTAATCGATTTAGAACTGATCAATAAATTTTTACGGACCAACAAATACTCATCGAAATGGATATTCGCGATGGCCATAAAAACAATAAACAGGGTTTTTGGATGCTGATTAATGATTTGCTTAATGTGCTGACTGTTGGCTGGATCGTGAATGAAACAGTCCTCATTAATAAACACCACGCCTGGTTTAAGTTCGTCACAAGCGGCTGCGAGTTCGTCAACGGTGTGTGCATCGTTGATGTCTCTCTTTCTTACCCCTCTGCTTGCCAGGTACCCGGTTAACCCTAGCCGGGTGTAGCTGCATAAATCCATAATGATCGTTGACATGGCATACCCTCACTCAATGCGTAACGATAATTCACCATCTGCCTGAGAGCTCAAAACAGCCATACGGGATGGAAAAAAATAATAAACCTGTGAGCATGACAAAGACTTTCAGGCGGACTCACTATCCCGTAAAGTTACGTATAATTTGCCAGGAATCTTCTTAAAGTAAAGTAAATATTAAGTATTGTGAGGTGGTTAGAAACAATTAAACCGCGTCAGATATATCCTGGAAGATGTTTTTCGCGTTTTATTTTAGGAATATCCTCAGAAAGACAGTAACAACAGTGCGGGCTATTATTTACGTGGCAGTTCGCTAACAATATCCGCTAACAGGTTGAATATCTCGCCGAATAAATGTTCACAGAAGGGAGCGATAAGTGGCATCAGTAATGACATTAATAAAATTCCGACCGTCAGCGTCAGCGGAAAACCAATGACAAACACCGAAAGCTGCGGTGCCATTCGGTTGAGTAAACCTAACGCCAGGTTGACGGTCAGCAGCAGGGTGATGATCGGCAGCGCCAGCATCAGCCCGTTGAGGAAGATCAGCCCCGCCGCGCGGGTGAGGGCCAGAAACGCATTGCTGTTCACCGGATTTTCGCCAATCGGCAGCGTATGGAACGTGTCCACCAGCATGGAGATAAGCCACAGATGGCCGTTGAACGACAGGAACAGCAGCATGGCGAGCAGATCGATAATGCGCGCCAGCACGGGCATGTTGAGATGACTGCCGGGATCGACAAACGTGGCGAACGATAGCCCCATCTGCAGGCCAATCAGTTCCCCCGCGGTACGCACCGCGGCAAAGGCGAGCTGCATGGTAAAGCCAACGGCGACGCCAATCATCACCTGCTGCAGGGCCACCCATACCGCATTCGCCGAGAAGATCGGAATATCCACCGGCGGAAGAGACGGGGCGACGATAATGGAGATGATGATGCCCAGCCCCACTTTGACACGCTTAGGGATCGATTTCTCGCTGAGAATGGGGGCGGTGGAGATCAGCGCCATGATGCGAAGCATCGGCCAGAAATAGACGCCGAGCCACTGAACCCACTGGTCGCTGGTGAAGTGCAGCATCGTCAGGTCAGCCGATGATGTACGGCAGGTTGGTAAACAGGTTGCGCATATAGTCCAGCAGCAGGTTCAGCATCCACGGCCCGGCCACGATAATCGCCACGAACACGGCGATGATTTTCGGGATGAATGACAGCGTCATTTCGTTAATCTGCGTGGCGGCCTGGAGAATACTGATAATCAGACCGGTAACCAGCGCGACAAGCAGCAGCGGCGCGGCAACGGCAATCGCGATTTTCATCGCCTCCGTGCCCATCATCATGACCGATTCGGGTGTCATTGCCGTTCCTTAACTGTAGAAACTCTGCGCCAGCGAGCTGACCAGCAGCTGCCAGCCGTCGACCAGCACAAAGAGCATGATCTTAAAGGGCAGGGCGATGGTCGCGGGCGGCACCATCATCATCCCGAGTGCCATCAGGACGCTGGCGATCACCAGGTCGATAATCAGGAACGGAATAAAGATGGTAAAGCCAATCTGGAATGCGGTTTTCAGCTCGCTGGTCACATAGGCGGGCAGCAGAATACGCATGGGTACCGCTTCCGGTCCCTGCAGCTCGCCGGTGTTGGACAGGCGGGCAAAGAGGGCCAGATCCGCTTCGCGCGTCTGGCGCAGCATAAATTCCCGCAGCGGCTGCGCGCCTTTATCCAGCGCTTCCTGCATGGAGATTTTATCTTCGCTGAACGGCTGGTAGGCGTCGGTGTAAATCTTATCGATCACCGGCGACATAATGAAAAAGGTCAAAAACAGCGCCAGCCCGAGCAGAACCTGGTTTGGCGGAGCGGAAGGGGTGCCGAGCGCGTTTCGCAGCAGACCAAAAACGATGATGATGCGGGTGAAGCTGGTCATCATCAGCAGGATGGCCGGAATAAACGTCAGCGAGGTGATGAACACCAGCGTCTGAACCGGAAGCGACCAGCTTTGGCCGCCGCCCGCGAGCGGGGTAGAAACCAGACCGGGCAGTTGCGCATAGACCGCGGGAGCAAACAGGCCAACGCCCGCAAGCGTCAGGGATAACAAACGGCGCATCAGGATCTCCCGGAACGCTTAAGCAAACTCTTCATCACGGACTGGAAATCCGCAGGGGCCTCTGCACGCTCGTCCACCACAACAGGGGCGGGCGGCAGTTTATGTAACACGCTGATGTTTGACGCCGTGACGCCCAGGACCAGGCGCGCATCGTCCACCTCGACGATGACCACGCGTTCACGCGGCCCCAGCGTGGTGCTGGCGCTGACCTTCAGCCCGCGGGCACCGGCGGTTTTCCCCGCCAGGCCAAAGCGCTTCGCCAGCCAGGCGGCGATAAGAATAAAGGCAATAATACCGAACAACGCCCCGCTCACCTGGAGCAGAGGCGAGCCGGGAACGGCAGAAGGTTGCGATACTGTTGCCTGGGTTTTCATGCTTAACGGCTCAGACGACGCATACGTTCAGACGGGGTAATGATGTCGGTGATGCGTACGCCGTATTTATCGGCCACCACCACCACTTCACCCTGAGCAATCAGATAGCCGTTGATCAGGATATCCAGCGGCTCGCCGGCCAGGCCGTCAAGGGCTACTACGGAGCCCTGCGTCAGGCGCAGCAGCTCTTTAATGGTCATGCGGGTACGTCCCAGCTCAACGGTCAGCTTAACCGGGATATCCATAATCAGGTCGATATCCTGCAGCGTGCCGCTGACATCACCGCCGCCGAGCTGCTGGAATACGGCATCCGCTGCGCTTTTGGCCGGGGTCGCTTTTTGCTCGTTTAACGCGTCAGCCCACAGATCGTCCAGTGCTCCGCTGTTTTCATCGGACGGATTGTTCATGTCACTCATTTGGGCTGTTCCTCATTCAGCGAATTCAAAATCGGGTTGATCAAGTGCTCAACGCGTAACGCATACTGACCGTTAATCGTGCCGTACTGGCTTGTCAGCACGGGGACACCATCCACATGGGCAATAATGCGGTCGGGTTTTTCTATCGGCAAAACATCACCGGGTTGTAATTTCAGGATCTGTGATAACCGCAGCGGGATATCGGCGAAGCTCGCCACCAGCTCAAGCTGCGAATGCTGGACCTGGCGGACCAGGTTTTCACGCCAGTTCTGGTCTTCGTTGCGGGAGTTCTCCAGCGGCGGGTTAACCAGCAGCTCGCGCAGCGGTTCGATCATGCTGAACGGCAGGCAGATGTTGAACTCGCCGGTCAGGTTACCGATCTCCACGTGGAACGGCGTGTTCACGACGATATCGTTCGGGGAGGTGGTGATATTGGTAAATTTCACCTGCATCTCAGAACGGACGTACTCCACTTCCAGCGGGTTAATCGCTTTCCACGCGTCGCTGTAGGACTCCAGCGCCAGCTTCAGCATGCGGTTAATGACGCGCTGTTCGGTGTGGGTGAATTCGCGACCTTCTACTTTGGTCGGGAAACGCCCGTCGCCGCCGAACAGGTTATCCACCGCGATGAACACCAGGCTTGGGGAAAACACCACCAGACCGGTGCCGCGCAGCGGCTTCAGATGAATCAGGTTAAGGTTGGTTGGCACCGGCAGGTTGCGGGCAAACTCGTGATACGGCTGAATGCGGATCGCACCGACCGTAATATCCGGGCTACGACGCAGCAGGTTAAACAGCCCCATACGGAACTGACGTGCAAAACGTTCGTTAATGATCTCCAGCGCCTGCAGACGTTCACGTACCACGCGACGCTGGGTATTCGGGTCATAGGGACGAATATCGCTATCGCCGCCAATACCCGGTTGCGGATCATCACTTTTATCGCTGTCGCCGTTGAGCAGCGCATCGATTTCTGCCTGAGAAAGAATACTGTCGCCCATGTCGTTACCGCAGAATGAAGGCTGTATACAGAACGTCAGTGACTTCCTGCTTAGGTTGGCCGTTTACCAGCGGGGTCGCCAGCGTTTGTTTAATGGCGTCGACCAGCTTTTGCTTACCCACATCGGTGGCCAGCGCCGAAGCGTCCTGACGAGAGAACAGCAGCAGAAGGCGGCTACGCACCTCCGGAAGATAATCATTCAGACGCGCGCGCGTGGCTTCATCCTTCAGGCGCAGCGTAATACCGACATACAGCACACGATCCGCGTCACCGAGGTTCACGGTGAAGGTGTCCAGAGGGAAAAATACCGGCGCCGGCGGTGGTGCAGGTTCGGCTTTGGCCGCAGCGGTCGAAGGTTCCTGCTGCATACGCCAGTAACTATAGCCCGCGGTAGCGCAGGCGGCGAGCGTGATCAACACCAGCAGCGGGATCCAGATGGAACGCTTACTTTTTTTGGTGATAGCGGAGTCAGTCATCTGATACGAGCTTCCTGTTTCGGTACAGCTTAATAAGGTGATTATCCCGTGTCCTGCTGTCGTCAAAGCGTGGAAAAGACGGGGATAATCACGCTACCTCTGGCGTTTAGGCGAAGATGTCTACGGCACTGTTACCGCGCGCGGCGGATTGCAGAGCGGCAGGGACAGGCAGTAACTCATCGCTCTCGTCATTAAAGCCGCCGGTGTTGCCGGAACGCGAAGCCTGGTGCTGCTGCTGGGATGAGGACTGCTGCTGCCCGGCAAAGCTCTCGCTGCTGACGCTGCTTTGCGCAAGCTGAATGCCGTTCTCCGCCAGTGAGGTTCGCAGGACCGGCAGCGCGGCTTCCAGCGCCGCACGGACATGGCTGTGCGCAGAAACCATCTGCAGCTGCGCCTGGTTATCATCCAGCTTAAGCGAAATTTGCACCTGACCCAGATCTTCCGGGTGCAGACGCAGCTCGGCTGTCTGCTGGCCCTGTTTAGTGAACAGGGTGATGTGCTGGCTCAGGGACTGCTGCCATTCATGCGTACCCAGAGGCTGGCTTAACACCGGCGCGGTGGCGACGGTGGCGGCTGTCTGACTGGTCGCATGGCTGGACATAATCGGTGCCAGGGTCGCCGTCGGTGAGGCTGAGGAGGAGGAACTGGCAAGCTCCTGCTTCTCTGCCGTTGCGGCCACGGCCGGCGTGGCCGGCGCGTTACCCGACAGGGCCGGGTCGCTGTTTTTCGCCTGGCTCTGATAAGGCGCAGCACTCTGGGCTTTATCATGGCTTCCCGTAAGCGCGTTCAGGGACGGCTGGCCCGCGCCGTTTTGCGTCAGCGTCGCTGAACTCAGCGTTGCGGTGGCGGACACACCGTCACTGCCTGCCGCACGTGAGGTGCTGGTCTGCTGGTGCGGCAGCATCGCCATCAGCGCGCTTAACCCGGCCAGCTCCTCTTCGCTCAGCTCGCTTTTGCCGTCATCTTTGCTGTTGACCGCATTAAGCGTTTTCAGGGCATCACCCTTTGACAGCGGCACCAGCCCGGTTACCAGCGTATCAAGCGACGTGACGGGCGACGTTTCATCGCCATTCAGCGCAGTTTGACGTGAGAGCAGGTCGGCAATTTTGGCCTGCAGGGTGGTATCCCCTTTGGCGTCCTGAGCAACGTGGGACAGCTTGCTGCCGGCGGCTTTCAGGTCAGCCAGCGTCAGGGGCGCATCGTTGCCCTTGCCCGTCGCGTCCGACAGGGCGCCCGCGAGCAGCGCGAGAAAGTCCTGTGCACCGTCGGTGCCTTTTCCTGTCTGCGTACCGCCTGACAGGTCGCTGTCGCTCATCAGCAGTTGTTGCAGTGTGATCATTCCGGTTTCCTCATTGATGCGCGCTGGGCAAACTCATCCATTTTTTTCTGATCCAGGCGGTTTTCCGCCAGGGTCGTTGCCGCAATCTGTCGGTCCTGTAAGGTCTGCCAGGCCTGCAGTCGCTGCTTCTTCTCGCGCCAGAAATTCAGCGCGGTATCGACTTTCTGGGTCCACTGGTGAAGCTGCTGGCGATGCTGATCTATCGCCTTCTCCAGCGTCTGGATAAACTGCTGATAGTTAATCCAGCGCTGGCTTCCAATGCCCTGTGTCATATCGGTATTGAGGTTGGTGCGATATTCATGCTGATAGTCGATTAACATCTTCAACTGTTCTTCAGCCTGCTGGCACCCGCGTCGCATTGCGCCAAGCTGCAATGCGGCATCATCAACTTCTTTTTCAGCCAGATCTTTCAGCGTTGATAACGCGCTGTTTTGCGCCATGACCTTCGCCCTCCACCTGTGTTACACCTGCGGGAAAATCAGCTCCAGAGCCTGAATTGAATCTTCCCAGTCGGCACGTTCAAAAATGCCTTGTTGCAAAAATGCCTCCAGCTGCGGCCACAGGGTAATCGCTTTGTCGAGCATCGGGTCGCTGCCTTTGGCATACGCCCCCACGCTGACCAGATCGCGGTTGCGCTGGAAGCTGGAGAGGAGTTGTTTAAAGTTACGCACGCGGGCGTAGTGTTTCTCGGTTATCAGCGCGGTCATCGCGCGGCTGATAGAGGCTTCAATATCTATCGCCGGATAGTGTCCGGCTTCGGCCAGACGACGAGACAGCACGATATGACCGTCAAGGATCGCGCGCGCGGAGTCGGCAATCGGATCCTGCTGGTCATCGCCTTCGGTCAGCACCGTATAGAACGCGGTGATGGAGCCGCCGCCGCTGATGCCGTTCCCCGCACGTTCCACCAGGGCAGGGAGTTTGGCGAAGACCGAAGGCGGGTAGCCTTTGGTCGCCGGTGGCTCACCGATAGCCAGCGCGATTTCACGCTGCGCCATCGCGTAGCGGGTCAGCGAATCCATGATCAGCAGCACGTGCTTGCCGCGGTCACGAAAATCTTCGGCGATGCGGGTGGCATAGGCTGCCCCCTGCATACGCAGTAACGGCGACACGTCCGCCGGTGCGGCAATGACCACCGAGCGGGCACGGCCTTCCGCACCCAGAATGTTTTCAATAAAGTCTTTTACTTCACGACCGCGCTCGCCGATCAGGCCCACGACGATAACGTCCGCCTGGGTGTAGCGCGCCATCATGCCAAGCAGGACGGATTTACCCACGCCTGACCCGGCGAAGAGGCCCATACGTTGCCCGCGTCCCACGGTCAGCAGGGCGTTTATCGGTCGCACGCCGGTGTCGAGCACATGCTCGATAGGGGTACGCTGCAGGGGGTTAAACGGCTGGGTAATTAATGCGCCGGTTTCGGTAGTGTCCGGGGAGGGCAGCCCGTCGAGCGGCTTCCCGCTGCCGTCCAGCACGCGACCCAGCAGGGCAGGACCAAGCGGCAGCTGTTTCCCGCTTTGCAGCCCATCGCCGGACGTGTTTTTGGCATACACGCGCGCGCCGGGCAGAATACCTTCCACCTCTTCAAGCGGCATCAGGAACAGGCGCTGGCCGTTGAACCCGACCACTTCGCTTTCTACTTCACGCGTTTCAAGACCGTCCTGACGCTCAATCACGCAGGTCGCGCCCAGCGGAAGCTGCAGGCCGGTGGCCTCCAGGACCAGACCGGTGGCGCGCGTCAGCCGCCCATAACGACGAACAGAGGGCAGTTGCGCCATCTTCGTCTCAAAGTTGTCGAGCGTGGTGAGCCAGCGGGTGAGGCGTGCGGTCATCAGACGACTCCCGGTGCCGCCAGGCGACACAGTTCCTGCCAGCGGGTGGCGACGCTGGCATCCAGATCGCCTTCATCGGCTGAGACTTTGCAGCCGCCGTGATGTAACGACGGGTCGCCGCGCAGACGCCAGCCGTGCAGGTTTAGCGTCGCGCCAAGGCTCTCTTCCACGCGCTGCAGGTCGTCCGGGTGGACGCGCAGCTGCGGCTTCCCGCTGAACAGCGGCTCCTGCTGCAGCAGACCCTGAATTTGTTTGATTAGCGCGGTGTTATCCACCACGGGCGTCTGGCCGATCACCTGACGCGCGGCTTCCAGCGCCATCTGCATCAGTCGCGAGGCAATCACGCTGTCCAGCGCGTCCAGCGTGTGCTGAAACTCGCTGACCAGCTGCTGCATGCGGGCATGGATCGGCGCCTGCTGCTGGCGCGCCTGATCGATACCGTGCTCTAACCCTTTCGCCAGGCCTTCCTGATACCCCAGCTCGTGGCCTTTCTGCCGGCCTTCGTTCAGACCGGCATTGTAGCCCTGCTCGTGCGCCTGCATTTGCAGCTGAGCCAGCATTTGCGCCTGCTGCTCCTCTTCGCTCAGCTCGGGCTGCTCGACGTCCGGGTCAAGCGCCTCGGTCGGGATCGCGGCTGGCGTGAACTCGGAGAGGGGAGGGGCCAGATCGTCCGGCGTCCAGCGCTTCCACGGCAGCTCATTAGACATAGGTGTCGTCTCCGCTGCCAATCACCATCTCGCCGGTTTCCGCCAGACGACGAACAATAAGCAGAATGGCTTTCTGTTCGTTTTCCACCTGAGACAGACGAACCGGACCACGGTTGGCAAGGTCGTCGCGCAGGATATCGGCCGCACGCTGAGACATGTTGCGCAGGAACTTCTCGCGCAGCGGCTGCTCGGCGCCTTTGAGGGCGATAAGCAGCGACTCGGAATCCACTTCCTGGAGCAGGCGCTGGATGCTGCGGTCGTCCACTTCGACGAGGTTTTCGAACAGGAACATCTCGTCGATGATTTTCTGTGCCAGCTCGCCGTCGAATTCGCGAACCGCCGTAATGACGGCCTCTTCCTGCTGCGTTTTCATCAGGTTGATGATTTCTGCCGCCGTTCTCACGCCGCCCATTTTGCTGCGCTTGAGGTTCTGGCCGTCGAGCAGGTTGTTCAGCACCTCGGTCAGCTCCGCCAGCGCGGCAGGCTGAACGCCGCCGAAGGTGGCGATACGCAGCATCACATCGTGACGCAGACGCTCTTCGAACAGCGCCAGAATATCGGCCGCCTGACCACGTTTGAGGTGGACAAGGATGGTGGCGATAATCTGCGGGTGCTCGTCGCGAATAAGGTCGGCGGCACTCTGCGGTTCCATAAAGTTAAGCGTTTCGATACCGCTGGCGGTATCGCGCGTTTCCAGAATGTCTTCCAGCAGGCTGGCGGCACGCTCTTCGCCCAGCGCCTTGACCAGCACGGAACGCAGATAGTCGTTGGCGTTGACGTTGAGCGCGGCAAACTGTTCGGCTTCCTGCTCAAACTCCGACAGCACTTCGGTCAGCTGCTTGTTGGAAATTTGACGCACGTTGGCCATCGCCGCACTGAGAATTTGCACTTCCCGCTGGGAGAGGTGTTTAAACACCTCCGCCGCGCGATCTTCGCCAATGGTCATCAGCAGGATGACGCTTTTATCGGTGCCCGTAAGCGTATTACTCATGTTCGTTACCCATCCACTGACGGATGACCAGCGCCACGACGCGCGGATCGTTATCTGACATTTCGCGAATGCGCTGGCTCATCACCTCGGCACCCATGCGCTGGTTAGCGCGGCGCTGCTGCATCTGTTCATCTTTGCTGAGGCGCACTTCAACCGCTTCTTCCGTTTCCTGACGCGCATTCATCTGCTCGCGAGCCGCTTTTTCGGCTTCAGCACGGCGCTGGAGCTGAGGACGAACGCCCTTGCGCCACAGCAGCCACGCGACAATCAGCACCAGCAGCCAGCGTCCTGCGGACATCAGCTGGTCGATAAACGCCTGCTGTTGCCAGAACGGCAGTTCACCGCCGGTCTCTTCCACCGAGTTGAACGGTGAGTTCACCACGTTGAGGGTATCGCCGCGCTTCTCGGAGTAACCCATCGCTTCACGGGTCAGGTTTTCAATCTGCTTCATCTGCTCGGCGGTCAACGGCAACGGTTTGCCATCCGCCAGCGTTTTGTAGTTCACCACTACCGCAACGGAGAGACGCTGAATATCACCCACGTTCAGTTTAGTGTGGCGAATCGTCCTATCCACTTCGTAGTTCGTGGTTTCGTTACGGCTGCTGTTTCGTGGACCGCTGTTCGTCGCCGTTGAGGTGGTCTGCTGGTTATTCTGCTGGCCGTTCTGCTGATTGGCCGGCGGCGTAGAGATCGGCGCCGCGTTAGCCGGGGCAGGCTGGTTAGACAGCGCGCCTGGCACGCCGCCCGGGTTTGCGCCGCCAATCTGCTCGCTGGTGTTGATCTGGCGCGAACGCATCACCGCCTGCGCCGCATCGCCGTTCGGGCTGTACTGCTCTTCGGTTTGTTCTTTATTCGAGAAGTCGATCTGCGCGGTCACCTGCGCGTGCACGTTGCTGTTGCCCACCACCGGACCCAGGATCGCTTCGATACGACGCTGGAGACGGCTTTCCACATCAGCGGCATATTTCAGCTGCGCGTCATTCAGATCGCGACCGGCGGTATTGGATTGCGTCAGCAGGTGACCGCTCTGGTCAACCAGCGTCACGTTACCCGGCGGCAGACCGGCCACGGCGCTGGAGACGAGATGCGTCACCGCGCTGATTTGCCCTTCGTCCAGCGCGCGGCCTGGCTCAAGGTTCACGGTCACGGAAGCCGAAGGTGATTTCTGTTCGCGGACAAATAAGGAAGGTTTTGGCATCGCCAGGTGCACGCGGGCACTCTTCACCGGGCCTAATGTTTCAATGGTGCGGGCCAGCTCACCTTCCAGCGCACGCTGGTAGTTCACCTGCTCGCTGAACTGGCTGATACCGAATTTTTCCTGATCCAGCAGCTCAAAGCCTACCGCGCCGCCCTTCGGCAGCCCCTGCTGGGCCAGGCGCAGACGCAGTTCGTGCACCTTATCTGCCGGGACCTCCAGCGCACCGCCATTATCGGCAAAGCGATAAGGGATGTTCATCTGGGTCAGCTGGGTGACGATGGCGCCGCCATCCTGATCGGAAAGGTTACTGTAGAGCGTCCGGTAATCAGGGCTTTTCGCCCACAGGACCATCGCTACAAGGATCGCAATTGCGGCAGCGCCTGCCACGATCAACGGGATTTTAGGATTCGCGCGAAGGCGGTTCATCCACTCGAGTGATTTATTCTGCGGCGCTGTCGATGCTGTTGCACTCATTGCGCACCTCTTAAATCCTGGTGGTTTACGTTATTCGTGTAGAGAAACAAAACTGACTCCCGGGTCGGCAAACACGACAAATGTTCCATATTGATGGCCCTGCCATTATTTGATGATTCGTGATTTTCTATGCGTCAAATAACCTGGTTTTTTCATGCTATTTACCGCCATTATCTTATTGACAAGCTGTTAGTCTTGACCGCGTAAAAAACCATCCAGGGGAGAGTCATGGCTATACAGGGCATTGAAGGGGTAATCAGTCAGCTGCAGGCAACGGCGATGACGGCCCGTAATCAGAATGTGGCAGATCAGCAGCCGAGCATCAGCTTTGCAGGGCAACTGCATGCCGCTCTTGACCGTATCAGTGATACCCAGACCGCAGCGCGCACGCAGGCAGAAAAGTTCACCCTCGGCGAGCCGGGCGTGGCGCTGAATGATGTGATGACCGATTTGCAAAAAGCCTCGGTTTCCCTGCAGATGGGGATCCAGGTGCGTAACAAGCTGGTGTCGGCTTATCAAGAGGTCATGGGGATGCAGGTCTAAGACCTGTCGATCTTCGCTGGCAGCCGCAGCGCTTTAATGCCACAATATTTTTTTCTTCGAATGCAGGAAAGATGATGAAAAAAATAGCAATTGCTGGCGCGCTGCTGGCACTGACCGGGTGCGTTCAGGTCGATAATTATAAAGAGGTGATCAAGCATCCTGTCCCGGCGCATCTGGCGGGATACTGGCAGTCAAAAGGGCCGCAGAGCAAAATGGTCAGCCCTGAAGCGATTGCCACGCTGGTGGTGACGGAAGAGGGCGATACGCTGGACTGCCGTCAGTGGCAGCGCGTGATTGCCGTGCCGGGTAAAATCATGCTGCGTTCAGACAGTTATTACAACGTGACGCGCAAGCTGGATATCTATCCGCTGGAGCGCGATGGCTCGACGCTTGAGTACGACGGGCTGGAGCTGCAGAAGGTCGATCGCCCAACGGTTGAGTGTGCCGATTACCTGAGCAAGCATCCGCTGGAGAGTAAACTACCGTAGCCGTTTGTTGCCGGGTGGCGCTGACGCTTACCCGGCCTACAAAAGTGCCTTCCCGTAGGCCGGGTAAGGCGAAGCCGCCACCCGGCATGGTTTCTACAGCGCATCCTCAATTACCCACACGCTCACGCTTCCGCCTTTGCAGGTAAAAGTCCCTTCGCCATCCGCCGCCGTGGTGACCGTTTCTTCGCGATTGCCGAGAAAATCACGCCACGTTTTGTTGCCGTAGTTTTCCCCCAGGCAAATTACCTTCTCGCCGTCGTCCCCGTTCGACATCACCACCACGCAGCCGGGATCGTCTTCCGTGCCGCTGCGGCTGAAGGCGATGCAGTTAGGATGGTCAAAAAAGAGCGTCTGCACGCCGTGGGCAAAACGCTGGCGCGCGAGGATCAGCTCGTGGAGCTGCTCAATCACAGGCATATCAATATGGTACGTTTCACCGTCTCCACCCTTATCGTCATAGCTGGCGCCAAAGAGGTCAGGATAAAAGACGCTCGGCACGCCATTTTCCCGCAGCAGGATCAGCGCATACGCCAGCGGTTTAAACCAGGCTTCGACCGGGGCTTCCAGCGCCTGCAAAGGCTGGGTGTCATGGTTCGCGACGAGGGTCACCGCATGAAACGGATCGGCTTCCACCAGCGTGCCGGTAAAGATTTGGCTCATGTCGTAATCCCGGCCCTGACGTGACGCCTCGTGGAATTTCATCTGCAGGGGGGCATCAAACAGCATGGTTTTGCCTTCGACCTGGTCGATATAGGCCTGAAGTTTATCCACCTCGTGAGACCAGTATTCCGCCACGATAAACAGCGGCTGGTCGGCGACCTCCTGGACGTGCTCAATCCACTCTTTGTAGAACCAGGCGGGAATATGCTTGACGGCGTCCAGACGAAAACCGTCGCAGCGCGTCTGTTCCATGACCCAGCGGGCCCAGTATTTGATCTCCTCGGTGACGGCGTGATTGCGAAAGTCGATATTTTCGCCCATCAGATAGTCGAAGTTACCCATCTCATCATCAACCTGATCGTTCCAGCCTTCGCCGGTGTAGTCGTTGACGATTTTAAAAATGCCGTCTTCATCGGGGTTTTCAATGTGGTCGACGCCGCTGAAGCATTTGTAGTCCCAGATAAACTGGGAATATTGCCCGGCGCGGGCAGGGAAGGTATAGCGGGTCCAGGCTTCACACTCGATGACCTCGTCATCGATTTGCGTGCGATCCTGCTCGTTCACGCGCTGAACGCGGACAGGCTCTTTCTCATCTGCCCCCATTTTGTGGTTCACCACCACGTCCAGCAGCACGGCAATGTCGTTGCGCTTGAGGGCGTCGATGGCTTCCAGCAGCTGCGCTTTGTCACCGTATTTCGTGGCGATACTGCCTTTCTGGTCAAACTCGCCCAGATCGAACAGGTCATAGGAGTCATAGCCGACAGAATACCCGCCTGACGCGCCTTTATAGGCGGGCGGGAGCCAGATCATGTTAATGCCGATTTCGTTAAGATTGGGGGCTAACGCCGTGACCTCTCGCCACAATTCACCGCCAGCAGGGTAGTACCAGTGAAAACATTGTAACAGGGTGGGGTTTTTCATCATCCGTGCTCCATATTGAGAACACAGTGAGTATGGGTGAAATGAGAATAAAACGCGGATGAAATAACAAAATATTATTCATCCGCAAACTACCATATTCAGACTAGAGATCTGATGGAAAGAGAACATTTCCTGATAAACGTCCATATGTTGAGTTCAGATTATGTTGTCTCGACGTCTGTCCAACTAATGCTTTCAGCTCTTCCATACGCTGGTGCAGCAAGGTTTTCAACTCGATTTCATTATCGAGTATTTTTTTCAGAATAGGGCGTATTTGAGCCTGAATATGAGGCGGAATTTCGCTGGCATCCTGGAACATAGTCAGTCTTTCAACTGATGTCAGGTAGTCAACTTCGTAAGCGATAAGCTCATCCCAGCGCCCCGCCTGGGTGAGAACAAGCATAGTGTTACTGGTTGTTAATAACTGCTGATAATGTTGGAGCAAGCCGAGATGGACGTCCATTAGTAATTGTCCCGCATGTTTTGAGAATGAGGGCCTATCTCTTTCCAGGCATCAGCAATATTATTGAGTAACTCCACTACTTCATTAATGGCATTGATGTCGTTATGAAGATTAGCCTGTAAAAGACGCCTGGTCATATAGTCATAAAGACTATCGAGATTTGCCGCCAGGTCGCCACCAATCTCATGGTTTAGACCTGACTGCAAACCGTTACTGATGATATTGATTGCTTTACTTATGGCCTGCCCTTTACCGGGAATATCACCTTGTTCAATCAAAATGATGGCTTTCTTCATAGCGCTTAATGCGCCATCAAAAAGAAGCACAACCAGTTGATGTGGGCTGGCACTCAGAACGGCCGATTCAACGCCGACCTGAGCATATGCCTGAATTCCCGATTTTGTATACATGGTAAAACCTCAATTCATCATTTATTAACGGTTCATGGCGTTGAACTGTTGGGTCAGATAGCTTCCGGTCTGATCCATCTTTGAGACAAGCTGGCTCAGACTGGTAAATTGCGTTTTATAACGTGCCATGGTGGCAGTGATCTGCGCGTTTACGCGATCGTATTCGTCCGACAGTTTTTTCAGCGTCTTGTTGATGCCCGCGGTGGCATTCTGTACGGAACCATCAGTTCCGAGCATGTCTTTCAGCAGACTGCTGGTCTGGGTGGCAAAACCGGTGGTTTTTCCATCGCCGGACAGGAATGCGACGACGTCGGCCGATTTTTCGTTCAGTGCCTTGTTGAGTTTGGTACTGTCCACCGTCAGCTTACCGGTGATATCCTGCGTAATCCCAATCTGCGATAAGGTGGCCAGATCGCCTGAGCCCTGACTAGCCGAAATCATCGAGCGCAGGCGGGTCTGAATATTACGTAGCGTTCCGTCGCCCAACAGGTCACCGTTGCTGCTGTCCTGGTTGGTGCTTCCCTGATCTACCGCCGTATATTTCGTCTGATTGGCAATGGTGGTCTGCAGAGAGTTATACGCATCCACAAAAGCCTGAATGGCATCGGTCATTGGCTGGTTGTCTTTGACAATTGACAATGTCTCCGGGCTGCCTTTATTGGTCTTCGTCAGGTTTAGGGTAACGCCCTCTGGTGCATCCGTGATGGCATTACTGCTACGAACGATCTCGATACCGTTGATATTGACTTTAGCGTCGGCAGCTGGAACCTGTTCACTCATCACATTGGTGGCGCTGGATGGATTGTAGCTGACGTATTGCGCCAGTTGACTATCATCCGTGGTAATGGTCATCTCGTTTGCTGTACCGGTATCACGGGAAGTCAGCGCTAAGTAATAACTGTTGTCATCCGCTTTGATGATGCTGGCGCTTACGCTTCCCTGCTTGGCGTTAATAGCGTCACGCACATCGGCAAGGCTTGTCTTATCGCTCGCCAGGGTGATTGTTAACGGATCTTTCTGCCCCGGCTGAGTGATTGTGAGGGTGCGCGTGCTCATGCTGCTGTCGCCGAGTTCTGTATCCTTGCTGCCGACTTTAGGGCTCAACAGAGACTGCGCTGCCGCCAGTTGCGTAACTTCAACGGAATAAGATCCTGCAGCTGCGCTGCTGGCAAGCGTCGCACTAAACGCTGTGTTAGTGCTGGAAACCTTTGATTGTGCAATAGCAGAGGTATTTTTTAATGCATCTGAAGCAGTCTGTAATTTAGTGAGTGCTGTCTGCACCACCCCCCATGCTGTCAGCTTGGCTTTATATGACGTTTGCTGGGTAGTGATAGGCTTTAGCTTGGTTTGCTCAGCTGTCTGTAAATTGTCATACAACGTATTGAGGTCCAGTGAAGTACCTGCGCCGAGTGAACTAATACTTGCCATTTTTTCATCCTTTATTGAGACAATCGCTGGATGGTCTATCGGCAGAAACGAGAAAAAGATTAGCGTTATTTAAAAAAAACAATGCGTAAATAAAGAGGGAGAAATTCGGGCAGTTTACAGGTTTAAAAAAATGATTTTTTTTCCTAAAGCTTGAGAAAGGGCGGTCGATAACCTCATTGACGGTGAGAAAGCCGTAGGCAGATGCCTAAATCTGATAACTTTTTCAAAGGAATACATCATGGCTGTTATTAATACTAACACCCTGTCTCTGATGACTCAGAACAACCTGAGCAAATCTCAGTCTTCTCTGGGCACCGCGATCGAGCGTCTGTCCTCCGGTCTGCG
>NZ_PUQF01000021.1:0-82220 GCF_003331015.1 Enterobacter sp. GER_MD16_1505_Eko_090
GCTCTGCTCCCGTGGCGGGTTACTCTGCCTGCCTGACCAGCTTCACTTCGTCAATACGGTTCTCACTGCACGCTTACTGCCAATCCGCCATTGGAGACAAACTGCTCCCCATAGTTGTGGATAGTGGTGCCAGTGGCCAAACCGCCGCTGTAGACGTACTGCTTACCATTGTCGATAGTAGATTCTGTAGCCATACCTCTACTGTAGACTTTCTGCATGCCACCACTGTTTATGATAGTAGAGGTGGTCGAGCCACTTATTGTCTGCAGACCACCACTGTTTATGATTGTAGAAGTTGCTGAGCCCCCAATGTCTACGCGCTGTTGGCCACTGTGAATGGTCGTGGATGTGACAGAGCCGCCAACTTCCTGATAGCCACCTATGTAGATAGTAGTAGAGGTGGCAGAACCACCACTGCGTACGAACTGCGAGCCGCCGCGGAGTGTAGTGTGGATGGCTGAGCCGCCAAGGTTGACCTCCTGATAACCACCTCCTGCGCTGATGATAGTAGAGGTTGCTGAACCGCCGGATAAAATATGCTGCTGACCACCACTGATTGTTGTTGAGGTGGCTAAACCTCCTGCGGAGATTATCTGCTTTCCAGCATTATATATAGCAGTAGAGGTTGCAATGCCGCCAACACTGACGAGTTGAACTCCAGCATTGTTTATAGAAGTGTCTATGGCCGAACCCCCAGTGAAGACGGTTTGGACTCCAGCACTGTTTATACGTGTGCCTGTGGCCGAACCGCCACTGGAGACTAGCTGAGACCCACCGCTGATGATAGTAAAGGTTGCCGTGCCACCACTGTCGACAAGTTGAGTACCGTCAATGTTTATGGTCGTTGAGTTAGCAACTCCTCCAGAAATTTTCTGAGTTCCATCGTGGATGGTAGTAGAGGTGGCCAAACCTCCGCCGTAGACGTGCTGCGTCCCAGCACTGATAGTGGTATTAGTTGTGGAGCCTCCACTGTAGACGTGCTGATTGCCAAAAATTCCGTTGATTGTGGTGCTAGTTGTAGTACCCCCACTGGAGACGTACTGAATGCCACCGTTTAAGATTATGGTGCTGGTTGCCGTGCCGTTACTGTATACCTCTTGAATACCGCCACTATTGATGGTGGTGCCAGTAGCTGATCCACCACTGGAGATGTACTGGAACCCGCCACTGTTGATGGTGGTATCATTGACCGATCCTTCCCCGTATACGGTCTGTGTCCCACGTCGGTTGATGATAGTAGAAGAGGCCGTTCCTCCACTAAAGACGTACTGAGCAGCACTACCGTGAATTGTTGTACTGATGGCTGTCCCGCCGGAAACCATCTGTAGAGCACCACTGTTGAGAGTCGTGTGAGTGACTTCGCCGCCATTATAGATAGACTGAGAACCACCACTGTTGATGGTAGTAATGGTAGCAGTACCACCACTGGAGACACGCTGAGCACCGCCGTTGATGGTTGTAGATGTGGCCGTATCGCCTGAATAAATATTCTGCAAACCAGTTACTATAGTTCCCACATGATCTGCAGCCATGACCGGCTCTGAAGGCAGCAGCACGGCACCCAGCAGTAACGCCAGTGCGCTTTTCTTCGGCGTCAGCTTCGGACGACCGGACCCGGTCGCGAGTTCAGAGGTAACAACCCACTGCTGGCGCGACTCGCACCACACTCTGGTATATATCTTGTTCATATTTACGTCCCTTACTTATCAACTAATCCTGAATGCAGACGGTCCACCATGCCGATAACCTGCCGACCGGTTATCAGGCTCGTGCACTCGTACTGTCGAGGGGTGTGCTTGTGATGCGGACACCACAAATAATCCACGTGGTCAAAATCAACGGACGTGTCATCCCAGCAGCCGTTACAGCCATGGCTGCTGAACACCCGCCAGGGGGTGTAAAATTCGCTGTTGGGGAGACTGAATCCGCTGATTAACACCACAGGGATACCGGACGCCCAGGCTAGCCATGACAGCCCGCTGCCAAGTCCGATAAAGAAGCTCGCATGCCTTAACAGGTCCACCCGCTCCTGAAGTGGAATATCCCCCGTGAAGTCTTCGGCACCCTGGGGAATATGGTTCCAGACGAAGCCCTGGCCGTAATGCGCATGGCGGTCAATGCACAGCACCCGGTATCCTAGGGACTTAAGGTGGGCTACCACCTCTGCCCAGCCATGGCCGTTGTTCCAGTACTTCGCCTGGTTGGTGGACTGCGCGGCGATGCAGACATACGGCTCCGCAATTTTTCGTTCCGCATCCAGTTTCAGGCGGGGAGGGCACTCCCGCGGATCGACCCCGAGGATGTAGCCGGCATTGCGGTGGAAACCGACCTTCCTGAAATCGATGGGTTGATGAGTGGTGTCCCCCTTAAAGAAGAGGCCTACATACCAGGATGCGTAGGGATTTACCGTCTGCAGATTGTCCTTTGTGGAGAAAGTGATCTCGGGATACTGTGCGCTGAGCAGTTCAATGATTTCCTGCCCCATAACGCACTCAAGCTGACAGCGGTGCAGCTGGCGAAAACGCTCTGCATAATGGAACCACCCAAGCATGTCGCCCAGCGTACCCGTTGGGAAAAAGATGACGACGGGCTTGTCCTTCATATCCAGCGTTTCATCCAGGACCGGGCTCGCCGATCCCTGGTGGAATACCTGAATGCGGAAGCGGACGTAATATTTTTTATTACTGGTGACCCAACCGCCTTCTGAATCACAGCTGAAAAGAATATTACCGCTGTCGTCGTCCATTAAAATGACGTGCCATTTTCCTTCCGGAAGCAAAACGCGCGCGCCATAGTTAAAGTCATAAAGAATTCCGTCCGGTCCTGTGCAGGACGGAAACTCTGGCGGATTTGGGAAGTTAGCTGACATATATAATTTGTCCTTGGTGGTGATTTTAAATCTGTAACAATGAGGTTGAGTGCACTACTGTTATTTAAGTAATGCTTTTCCATAATGGATTGCGAATTGCTGTATTTACGTTTTTGAAAAGTGTTATATGTGCGTGCAAAACTCGCGCATGCTTATGGGTTTTGAAAATAGATAACCTTGAAAAATATCCACTCCTTTGTCTTTCAAAAGCGATAGTTGTTCTTTATCTTCTATCCCCTCCGCAATAACATGAATTTGCAATCGTTCTGCAAGCGTTACAATCGAGTCAATTACCGCGGAATAGATTAATGATCCATTGCTCGCAATTGTCAGGCATTTATCAATCTTGATTGTTGAGAAACCTGCATGCTCAATATATTTAAGGCATGAACTCCCGCTGCCAAAATCATCAATCGCAAATCGCACACCTGACTCAGTAAGTTGCTGCATAGCATCGAGTGCAAAGTCGTCCAGGTTCATTGTCCCGCGTTCGACAATTTCCAGCGTGACAGCAATGCGTCCGTCGAATACTTTCTTAAAGTCCGTCACTGCTTCAATAACTCTTGAAGAGTTCAACTGTCTCGCACAGATGTTGAAGGAGAGATAAAAATCATCAGGTAGCGTTCCTTCATAGCCTTCAAAAAATGTTTTAACATCTGACATGAGGCTGCATGTGACATCATTAATCACCTCGCATGATTCCATTGCCGAAAGGTATTTTTCGGGAGATTGGTAAATCCCATCTTTGAGAACTCTGAGTAAAACCTCTCCGCCTACAATCTCATCGCCCTTACATACCGGCTGGATGAAGGGAACAAATTCAGCACCGGTCAGTTCCGCTGATAAGATTGTTTCTCTAATCAATGTACGAGCTTTGATGAAGAAACGTTCTGCCTTCATGAGCATTTTGGTGCTTATCACAATGTCGCTCCTTATCTACTGGATTCGCTACCCGAGGTGTCTCTTCGTACCCGGGGCTGTGAATGGCGGTAGGTCGGATGGCTGCTCCTGAAGAATAAGAACCTGCTCATTCACTTCTGCGAATAATCCTATCAACCCAAAACGGCGTGTAGATACATGTATTGTGAATTTATTAAAATACAAACTTATATTCTGATTGGCGTTTAATTTACAAGTGATAAGTCTGCAGAAGAGGTTGTTGCGTCTTGCTGTGCTAAGATGCGAGAAAGAAGTTAATGGGCTTTCGCAGGCTGGATAAATGTGAAGATCCATTCAATTACCATCATGGATAAGGAGTCAGAGATGGTTTTTGTGATTGATAATAGGGTTTTTTATCGCTCTGAAGATGGTGCCATATGGCCATCCGGAGACGAGGGCTCTACTGTCATTCTGACCCTGACAATGAACAGGCTACTCACATGCCTTCTCGAAAAGCATGGTCAAGTCCTGACACGGAATGAACTCCTGGATAACGTCTGGGATGCTCATGGGTTGCGCTCATCGAGTCACACATTAAATAAATACATCTCAGAACTGAGAAAACACTTCGTCCAGTTTGGTATTACGGATGAATGTATTACCACAGTGCCTCGGGTCGGCTTTATGTTTAACAGTGATATTGATGTCAGGGATATAACTGAATCTACGATTGCTGATGGACGACTCAAAGAAGATGAAGAGTCGGGGAAAATAAAGGTAGTACACCGTACGGCGGTAGCGGGTAAGAACAAGGCTCTTCATTATACGCTGGCACTGATTATCCTTTTAATCAGCGCTACCTTAGTTGTGTCAGGTTTCGTAATTTCGTCGAAAGACGTAAAGGAAATAAAACAGATTAAGCCTCATTTTTTGTTTAACTACGACACCTGTCCTGTCTATACAGTCCAGAGCAACTCTGCATCCCTGTCAGAGCAAAAAAAAGAACTGTTTTTAGAACTGGCTAACTCAAATCATATTCAGTGTCTGGAAGGCACTTCTTTTCTCTATCAGGTTTCAGAGTCCTATCTGTACGGCAATAAGGGGAGGGCGTTTATCAGTCGATGCACGCAAAAGAATAATAATTACATCTCCTGTCTGAATAACTACTGGAGTGGTTATGAACGCAATCAATAAAAAAACAGGGATATCTGCCGTAATTTTACTCCTCATCCTGGCGTTATCGGTGTGGTTCTACGTTCACATGCGTCATAAACAGAGTGCATTGAGTGTTAACTGTTCCACAATTGTACGTTACAACCATCACGAACCTGATTTCGTCGCTACGCTGGAGTTTATTTTCCGTTTAGATAAAAACCACGATGGCCAGGCTGTCCTGTCTGGGAATATCCAGTCAGCGCGAGGTGTTAATGTCATCTCACGCACTATTCTCTTTAGCTATGAGATGAACAGGCCGGGTGAGATTGCCCTGACCGATACGCGCTACGTTAAAAATCCGCGTGATACAGCTGATGATGACAGTTTTAAAAGCAGCTTCTTTTATGTTCCCGAGGGAACCGTTCGCCAGCTGAAGATTGAACCTACAGGTAATGGCTGGCTGATTGGAAATCTGCAGTCGCCATTTGCGCTTTGCGTGAACAGGTAAGGCTGGTCAGGGATTGTAAACCTGCTCATATTCCTGTGTCGCTATCGGTTGGGAGCGGTTCATGGTGTTGGCTTAAAAAACCGGGCGTTACGCCCGGTTTTTTTATCTTACAACCAGCACAGGGCATTTCGCATGCCGCACCACTGCCGCAGCGTTCGAACCCAACAGATACGTCGATATGTCAGGTTTGTGGGAGGCAATGATAATCAGGTCGGCGCCGATTGTGTCAGCGAGCTTAAGGATTTGATCCTTAGGCGATCCCGTCACGGCGTGAGTCTGTATCTTATCTGCAGGAATTTTGAATTGCTTAACAATCTCATCCAGTTTCGCTAAAGCAGCGTGCTGGAATTCTTTCATCTTCGGCATTTCCACGGAGTAGGCCAAACCTAACGATGAATAATAGGGAAGCGAAGGAATAACGGTAAGAAAGTGGACCTTGGCCGTGTTAAGTGCGGTGTGTGCCTGAACGAACGGGATAACCATGTGCGTCAGGCTATCCTCGGAAATGTCAATAGGAACCAAAATTGAGTTATACATGTGTCCCTCCTGAGTGTTTTTTGCACAACTCAGAGTAGGCCGTTAATTCCTGCAAAACAGAGAGCAGGCTGTCATAACGAGGACAAATTTTGGTTATGTGATATTCGCCCGGTCGAACATGCCTCTGAATTCGTCAAGTAGTGTGATAAAGAACGTTTGTTGAACGGGGCATCCTGGGATTCATCGGCCCATGTCACTGCCCATTTCTGCAAAACGGGAAGCCTCAACCGGGCGCAATGCCCGGTATCGTATTCATATTGCGTGGCAGCTTACGGAAGCCATAATTTTATTCCCGCCAATATTACCCATAATTAGCTCGAGTAATTTCCGGTATTCCTCACGGGTCATTACCTCGGCCCGTATTTCAGTTTTTCCTTCTGCTTGCGCCGTATCGCAATAAATGGCTTTCAGACTCAACGTCAACTCTTTCGCCATGTTGACCACACTCTGCCGCACCGCATCTTCATGCTCGTCATCACAGGTGATTTTCAGGACATAGCATTTTTCGCCTTCATGGAGCGCGGGCAGTTGATTAATCCGCTGCGCAGCTTCGCGAAGCAGGATGTTGGCGCAGAGAATAATCACGCTGGCCATACCGGCATTCCAGAATTGACCTAAGCCACAGAGCACGCCAATTCCGGCCGAACACCACAGCGTCGCGGCGGTATTAAGACCGCGAATATTCATTCCCTCACGCATAATAACGCCAGCGCCAAGAAAACCTATTCCGGAGACAATCTGCGCTGCAATACGCCCCGGGCTATCGGGTGACGTCGAGAGGGAACTTAAAATAAACACGGCCGCACCCGTTGCAACCAGAGCATTGGTGCGAAGCCCGGCCATACGCTGGCGCCACTGTCTTTCCGCGCCAATAATTGCGCCCAGCAGCATCGCTGCGAGCAGATGAGAGATATAAGGGAACATCAGCCTGTCGCCTGTTAACATGGTTACACGATAAGCGTCAGCGCTTCACAAAGCACAGTATGACGCCGTTAAAACGCAAAGCATGTCAGCGCGAGGGCGGCGGAAAGAGTGAATGATTAAACATGAACATCGCGATGCTCCACAAATTTGGCCGTTCTTAATGTATTGGGATGCAATCACGTCAAGAGGATTGCTGCCCACCGTTAAGGTAAGCAGCGAGAAAATCGCGTCAGCTTACCTTCGTATCAACGATAAAATGGCTTTCCAACGAAGGACTCCTGTGAAAATTTTTGCCAGTATAAGCAGGCGCAATAATGAGTAAAGTAAAAAAACAGCGCCCTTGATGTATTGTTTAAGTTTGCAGGGAATATTTTTCAGACGTCATCTGATTTTCAAAAATACCCGGTATACTGCATTTTGCTTATTTCAGGCAATAACAGGCAAGGCAGGAAGTATGTCTCTTCGTTCGCTGCGGGCGTTATGCCTGACAAGTTTTTTCATTGCTGATGTTCGTGATGGTCTGGGGCCTTTCCTCGGTATTTTCCTGACCGAACGCCACTGGACCCCTGATGATATCGGCATCCTGATGACGGCCGGCGGGCTGGCGGGGTTACTGGCCACGCTGCCGGCGGGATTCATCACCGACACCTCCCGCAACAAGCGCGCTGTGCTCGCGCTTCTGTGCATTCTGATCACGCTCAGCACGCTTCTGCTCTGGTTTAGCCAGCAGAGCGGCGTTGTCGCCGTGTCGCAAATCGTCACCGGTCTCTGTGCGGCATTTGTCGGGCCGTTGATCGCCGGGATTACGCTGGGGTTGACCGGGCAGAGCGGGTTCAGCGCGCAGATGGGCAGAAACGAGGCGTTCAATCACGGCGGCAACTTTGTTACTGCACTGATCGCGGGCGG
Source organism: Enterobacter sp. GER_MD16_1505_Eko_090 (assembly GCF_003331015.1). Classification (NCBI taxonomy): domain Bacteria; kingdom Pseudomonadati; phylum Pseudomonadota; class Gammaproteobacteria; order Enterobacterales; family Enterobacteriaceae; genus Enterobacter; species Enterobacter sp. GER_MD16_1505_Eko_090. Next base: position 7,779 of record NZ_PUQF01000021.1, read on the forward strand.
CATTGCGTGGTACTGGGGCGTGGGCGGGATTTTCCTGCTGATGACCAGCACCACGCTGTTAACGCTCTGCGCGCTGCTTGCCATTCGCAACGGGGATATCGACAACGACGCGGCGCGTGGGCTGTCCTCTTCCGCGAGCCTGCCGGTTCCCGGATTTGCCGTGCTGATAAAAAACCGGGCGCTGTTGGTGACCGGACTGACGCTGCTGCTCTTTCACCTGGCGAACGCCGCGCTGCTGCCGATGCTGAGCATGAGGGTGGCCGCCGCGCCCGCCTCGATCAACCCCGGTTTGTACGCGGCGGGCACCGTTATCATCTCCCAGGCCGTGATGATCCCCGTCGCCATCTGGGTCGCCAACCGAATAGACCGCTACGGCTACTGGCGCTTAATTATGCTGGCGCTACTGGTGATGCCGGTGCGCGCGGCGCTGGCGGCGTCGACGGATGCGCCGTTAATGATGATCCCGGTACAAATTCTCGACGGGCTGGCCGCGGGGATTCTGGGCGTCGCGGTACCGTCGTTTATCGTGGTGCTGTTGCGCGGGAGCGGGCACGTCAATGCCGGGCAGAGCGTGGTGATGCTGATGCAGGGGGTTGGGGCATCCATGAGCCCGGCGTTAACCGGCACGATTGCGGGTCATTACTCATTTGCCACGGCATTCAGCGTTCTGAGCGCGATTGCGCTGGTGGCCGTTCTGCTATGGTGGTGCTTTGCGCACCGGACCTGGGAAACTGACAGTACGCCGGATGGGGCATAGACGCCACCCGGCGTCACGCTTACGCCAGTTCGTTAGGGCACGCTTCGCCCTTTTCCAGCTGCTGCAGATTACCCAGCGTGGTTTCCGAAATGCTGATCAGCGCTTCGGCAGTCAGAAACGCCTGGTGTCCGGTAAACAGCACGTTATGACAGGCAGACAGGCGGCGGAACACGTCGTCCTGGATCACATCATTCGACTTGTCCTCAAAGAACAGATCGCGTTCGTTCTCGTACACGTCCATCCCCAGCGCGCCAATTTTCTGAGTTTTCAGCGCTTCGATAGCGGCCTGAGAGTCAACCAGCCCGCCGCGGCTGGTGTTGATGATCATCACGCCATCTTTCATCTGGTCAAACGCCGCCTGGTTTAGCAGGTGGTAGTTCTCCGGCGTCAGTGGGCAGTGCAGGGAGATCACGTCAGACTGCGAGAACAGGGTCGGCAGGTCGACGTATTCCACGCCCAGCTCCAGCGCAGCGGCGCTCGGGTACGGATCGAACGCCAGCAGACGCATGCCGAAGCCTTTCAGAATGCGCAGGGCGGCGATGCCGATTTTACCGGTGCCGATCACGCCCGCGGTTTTGCCGTACATGGTAAAGCCGGTCAGCCCTTCCAGAGAGAAGTTGGCATCACGGGTGCGCTGATAAGCGCGGTGAATACGACGGTTGAGCGACATCATCATGCCAATCGCATGTTCCGCGACCGCTTCCGGGGAGTACGCCGGGACGCGCACCACCCTCAGACCCAGCTCTTTCGCCGCGTCGAGGTCCACGTTATTAAAGCCCGCGCAGCGCAGGGCGATATATTTCACGCCCTGTTTTTTCAATTCTTCCAGCACCGGGCGACTGCCGTCGTCGTTAACAAAAATGCAGACGCCTTCACAGCCGTGCGCCGTTTTGGCGGTTTTTTCGGACAGCAGAAAGTCGAAAAATTCAAGCTCAAACCCGTAAGCCTCGTTAACATGTTGCAGATACTTTTTGTCGTACTGCTTTGTGCTGTATACCGCGAGTTTCATAAGACTTTCTCCAGTGATTTTGCATTCACGTTAGCATGATTAAAATTATCTTACAATTTCTAAAATATTATTGAATTCAATAAGTTCTATCAATTATTCTAGAGCATATGTGCACCCTAACTCCATGATATTCATATCCACCGATTTCTTAAGCGGGACTGACACCAGCGACATGTCTGCTTGTTTTACTCTAAGGGGGCTATGGGGGAGACTAAAGTCACAACAAGTGCGTATGTTTGGGTAAGTGGTTTCCCAATGCTTGAAAATGTGACTACCTTTAGCTGTTAAAATGACGTAGCTCTTTGAATGTCCTAACATCGAAGGTAGTATTATTACTATCATTTTAAAATGACAGGGAGACCGAATGTACAACCATAATCGGGATAAAAGTCATTTCGAAGAGAAAGTCTTAGAGATTGAAAATCTTGCGCAGCGAATTGCCACAAAGCATTTGCTTTATGGTACCGCTGGTATGTTTTTTGAAACTCAACAACTTGTTGCTCACCTGAGAAGGGAGATCGAGTCGCATTGCTTGACCTGGTCAGGCGGGATTCAATTACTTGATGAACAGATACATCATCTTAAGGAACAGGATGATTTACTCACCTTCAATAAAGCTAAGTTATTTATTGTTGTTGAAAAAAACCGAACAACAACGACGACTTTAGCGCTTAAACAGATCGGTTTCGTTGCCGGTGGGGCGCAAGTGTATGGGGGCGCTAGTTTATGCGTCGGTTCGCTGGGTCTGGCCTGTGCTGCGTATGGTGCACCTATGATTACTCATGGGCTAAACAACATGTATGAAAATGGATACTATCTTCTTTATCGTGAAGATCGGTCTGGCACGCTAAGAGATGCTTATCGTTACGTAGCAGCGAAACTCGGCTATGGGAATAATGAAGCTGATATTGTCTATGGAGTAGTTGATATCTCTTTATCAGCCTATGGCGCGGGCAGGAGAGTACTGGCTCCCCGAGAAAAATCCTGGAGTCTGTTTCGCAACATTGAATCTGATTATATCAGAGGATGGCAAGAGGCTTCTAAAACAGCGATGGCTCTGGATTTAACCAGTGGAAGCGTCACAGGTTGGCAGATGTACCAGATAGCTAAAGAGAATTAATTATGTCGGAACAATTCGAGTTGTCATTAACCCCACCGATTCTACCTGCCGTATGCTATTTTATTGTATCTATTGTCGTTTTTTTCTTGTTGTACCTCGGGAAACTCAAGGTCAACAGGCTTCATAAATATCCTCTGTTCATTGCCTATACGCTATTTGTGATAGCCATCGCAGCCATTCAAATTAACGTTTTTGCCAACGGCTATGAGTTTGTTAGCGGTTTTTTACATATTGATTTTGATCCCTGGCGGTACGACTCGGTGTATTGGGGGTCATTGATATTCGCCATGCTTTACCTGCTGGCAATGCCACGGAATAGGTATTAATGTCGCAAATCTGCTCTGCGATTATTCTTGAACTTATGCGTAACCAATTGAACCGAAACTATATTCTTTAGGTTACGCATAGCAAAAAAATTACCGCTTACTATTACAGCATCTATTCTTAACTTGGCGTCAACTTCAACTCAACCGCTAAACATGCGACAATGATCGGCACTGCCGGCTTAATTCTTTCGCTAAATCAGGATATTAACTGCCCATGAAGGGTAAATACAAAGCCGCTCTTGCGCTTTTACTGCTGTTCATACTGTTGCCGCTGACGCTGCTGATGACGCTCGCCCAGTGGGTGCCGACGCTCGCCGGGATCTGGCTTCCCGTCGGAACGCGCATCGCGTTCGAAGAGAGCCCGAAACTGACTCGCCACGCGCTGGTGATCCCCGATCTTCGCTATCTGGTGGAAGACTGCGAAATTGCCCGCATCGATAACGTGACGCTGTCACATCCCAGCCGCTGGAAGCTGGATATCGGCGCGCTGGATCTTAACACCGTCTGCCTGAGCAAAATTCCCCAGTCGGCGCCCTCAACGGTCGCCCCGAAAACGCTGGCACAATGGCAGGCTGTGTTACCCAATACCTGGCTCACGATTCACCGTCTGACGCTATCGCCCTGGCAGCAGTGGCAGGGCGAGCTGCAGGCGTCGCTAACCCCGTCCAGCCAGGAGATCGCCTATAAAGGCGAGCAGGTCAGCATTAAAGGCACGCTTCGCGGTCAGACGCTCTCGGTCAACCAGTTCGATGTTCAGCTCCCGGATCAGCCGCAGCCGATTAAGCTGGTGGGTGAGTTTACCCTGCCGCTGGTGCCGGACGGCGTGCCGGTGAAAGGCCACGCGGTGGCGACCTTTAACGTGCCACAGTTAACGTCTCTGGTCGATGCCGATCTCGACTGGGAAGACAATCAGGGACAGCTGGTGGTGATGGCGAGAGACAACCCCGATCCGCTTCTCGACCTGCCGTGGCAGATCACGGCGGAACAGCTCAACATCAGCGACGGGCGCTGGAACTGGGATCTCTCGGGTATGCCGCTGAGCGGGCGGGTGTCCCTTCGCGCCGACAACTGGCAGCAGGGGCTGGAGAAAGCCACCCTGACCGGACGACTGAACGTCTTGACGCAAGGCGATGCGGGTAAAGGCAACGCGGTACTGAATATTGGGCCCGGCAGGCTCAGCATGGAAAACAGCGACATGCCCCTGCACCTGAGCGGCGAGGCGAAGCAAAACGATCTCATTCTTTACGCCAAATTACCGGCAAAACTGACCGGCAGCCTGTATGAACCGCAGCTCGCCTTTGAGCCGGGCGCGCTGCTTCGCTCGCGCGGGCGCATCATTGACTCGCTCGATATCGATGAAATCCGCTGGCCGCTGGCGGGCGTGAAGCTCACCCGGAAGGGGGTGGACGGTCGTTTACAGGCGATTCTGCGCGCCCATGAAAACGAGATGGGCGATTTTGAACTCCACCTGGACGGTCAGGCCAACGACTTTTTACCCGATAACGGCCTGTGGCAGTGGCGCTACTGGGGCAAAGGCGGCTTTACGCCGATGCATGCCCGCTGGGATGTCGCCGGGAAAGGCGAGTGGCGCGATAACCTTATTGAGCTGACGGCGCTCTCCACCGGCTTTGACAAGCTTCAGTACGGCACGATGGAGGTCAGCACGCCGCGTCTGGTGCTGGATCGGCCTGTACGCTGGCTGCGCGATGCCGAAAAACCAACCTTCAGTGGGGCGTTGTCGCTCAACGCAGGGCAAACCCGTTTCTCCGGCGGCAGCGTGTTGCCGCCCTCGGTCCTGACCTTCAGCGTCGACGGCACCGACCCGACGATTTTTCAGTTTAAGGGTGACCTCCATGCGGACAACATCGGCCCGGTACAGGTGAACGGACGCTGGGATGGCGTGCGCCTTCGCGGGCAGGCCTGGTGGCCGAAACAGTCCCTCACCGTATTCCAGCCGCTTATCCCGCCGGACTGGAAAATGACGCTGCGCGACGGTGAGCTTTATGCGCAGGTCGCCTTCTCGGCGGCGGCCGATCAGGGCTTTGAAGCGGGTGGTCACGGGGTACTGAAATCCGGCAGCGCCTGGATGCCGGACAACCAGATTAACGGCGTCGATTTTGTGCTGCCGTTCCGCTTCACCGAGGGCACCTGGTCTCTGGGCACGCGCGGTCCGGTCACGTTGCGCATCGGTGAAGTGGTAAACCTGGTGACCGCGCGCAACATTACCGCGGATTTACAGGGCGATTATCCCTGGACGGAGGACAATCCGCTGCTGCTCACCAACGTGAAGGTGGAAACCCTCGGCGGGAAGATCACCATGCAGCAGCTGCGAATGCCGCAGCACGATCCGGCCCTGCTGCGGGTGGACAATATCTCCTCGAGCGAGCTGATTAGCGCCGTCAATCCGAAACAGTTCGCCATGTCGGGGCCGGTCAGCGGGGCGCTGCCGTTCTGGCTGGACAACGAAAAATGGATCATTAAGGATGGCTGGCTGACCAACCCGGGGCCAATGACGCTGCGCATCGACAAAGATACGGCCGACGCCATCGTGAAAGACAATATGGTCGCGGGCGCCGCGATTAACTGGCTCCGCTATATGGAAATTTCGCGTTCGTGGACGAGAATCAATTTAGATAATCTGGGTGAATTAACCATGCAGGCGACCATCAAGGGGACCAGCCGGGTCGATGGCAAAAGCAGCTCCGTCAACCTGAACTATACCCATGACGAGAATGTCTTTACCCTCTGGCGCAGCCTGCGTTTTGGAGACAACCTGCAAACCTGGTTTGAGCAACACGCGGCGATACCCGGTCTCCGCAGTTCGACTGGCAAGGAAAGTGAGGAATAACAATGAAAAAGATGGCTGGTGCGCTCACCGTTGCCGTTGCCGCGCTACTGTCCGGCTGTACGCCGCGCATTGAAGTCGCTGCGCCAAAGGAGCCGATTACCATCAACATGAATGTCAAAATCGAACATGAGATCCACATTAAGGTCGATAAAGACGTTGAAACCCTGCTGAAATCGCGCAGCGATCTGTTCTGAGGATGCCATGAAACGAGTAGCTCTGATTTTGCTGGCGCTGGGGATGAACGTACAGGCGGCTACGCTCACCCTCAACGATGCCCGGGCCCAGGGGCGCGTGGGGGAAACCCTCAGCGGTTATCTGGCCCCGATTCAACAGGATGCCGAAACGCTGGCGCTGGTCAATCGCATCAACGCGGCGCGCACGGAAAGCTACCAGAAGCTGGCTGACAGCAATAATTTGCCGGTCGATGAAGTGGCCAAAATGGCAGGGCAAAAACTGGTTGCCCGCGCCCAGCCGGGCGAGTATGTGAAGGGCATTAACGGAAAATGGCTGAAAAAATAGCTAGCGGTAGCGCTTGCGGTATTCACCCGGCGAAACGCCAAAGCGCTGCTTAAACGCCGTTGAAAAATGGCTATGGTCGGTGAACCCCCAGCTGTAGCCAATGCCCGCCAGCTTTTCGTCATCACCGGCTGCGCGCAGCACCTCCGCGCAGCGATCCAGGCGGCGGTTTTTAATGTACTGCGCAACTACCAGCCCCTTCTCGGCAAACATACGGTAAAGGCTGCGCACGGACATTCCGCTCTCGGCGGCAATCCACTCCGGACGCAGCGATTCAGACTGAATATGGTCGTCAATCAGGGCCACCACATGCTGGAACTGGCGCTCCTTACGCGGCTGAATAATTTCGCGCTGCTGGAACGCGGGGCGCAGCAGGCAGATCATCGCTTCGAGCGCCGCTTCACTCTCCCGGTCACTCAGGCTGGCATTGCTCATGCTCTCCATCAACAGGCGATGGCTTAGCTGCACCGTGGGCAGCGTGCGGGAAAGGGCGGTGGCGCAGCTTATCTCCTGAAAACGGCACTGCTGCTCAATAATCTGACGGGGAACCAGGAGCGAAATCTGGCGGGATTTTTCCTGCCAGTTGATCGAGCAGGGGCGTGAGGCGTCAATCAGCGTGATATCCCCGGTTCTGAGTACCGCGCGACGGTCATCCTGCTCAATCTCCGCGCTGCCTTCGAGCTGAAACACGGTATAGAACCAGGCATCGCTACTCTGTTTGATCTCCTCATGGGAGCGGAACAGGTTGACACCACCGGCGGTGACGGTGCTGAGCTTCAGGCTGCGCGCATAGCTGGTCTCCAGCTCGCCGTAGAATCTGCCCCCGGTGGGCTGCGCGTTAAAACGCCCGCAAACCTGGTTAATTTGCGCCAGCCACTGCTGATACTGTTCCTGCTCGCTTGCACACGCCATCGTTTCTCTCACTGCACCGTCAACGTTTTCGTATTGTTGCATTTGTGTTGCATTTTGTCAGAGCTATGAGGCTGACTATAGGAAAGAACACTCACCGGTAACAGCGATATAAGCGGCAATTATCGCGATTTGCGGCGCCTGTCACAGGTGGCAAAGCGAATGTCACAGAGACAAAAGCGAGAATGCAAAACCCCTCTTAGACTGGATGAACACCCTGCGAAGAATAACGAAGGAGTATCCTATGTCTGAATCACTGGTGGCTATTCAGCCTGCCGTGCAACAATTTTTAGACCGACAGCATGGCCTGTGGATTGAAGGGCGTCAGGCCGCGTCGGACAGTGAAAAGCGGCTTAATGTCTACAACCCGGCCACGGGCGAGGTGATTGCCTCAACTGCCGACGCCAGCGTCGACGACGTTGATCGTGCCGTCATGTCCGGCTGGCGCGCCTATGTGGCCCGTACCTGGGCCGGAAAACTCCCGGCGGAGCGCGAGCGGATCCTGCTCCATTTCGCCGATCTCGTTGAAAAGCACGGCGAGGAGCTGGCTCAGCTTGAAACGCTGGAGCAGGGCAAGTCCATCAACATCTCCCGTGCCTTTGAAGTCGGCTGCACCCTGAACTGGATGCGCTATACCGCCGGGCTGACCACCAAAATTGCGGGCAAAACCCTCGATCTCTCCATCCCGCTACCGCAGGGGGCACGCTATCAGGCGTGGACGCGTAAAGAGCCGGTTGGCGTGGTGGCCGGGATCGTGCCCTGGAACTTCCCGCTGATGATCGGGATGTGGAAAGTGATGCCAGCGCTGGCCGCGGGCTGCTCTATCGTCATTAAGCCGTCGGAAACCACGCCGCTGACCCTGCTGCGCGTGGCGGAACTCGCCAGTGAAGCGGGCATCCCGGACGGGGTGTTCAACGTGGTGACCGGCAGCGGCGCGGTGTGTGGCGCAGCGCTGACCTCGCACCCGCATATCGCGAAGGTGAGCTTTACCGGCTCAACGGCGACGGGTAAGCAAATTGCCCGCGCGGCGGCGGATACGCTCACCGGCGTGACCCTCGAGCTCGGCGGGAAAAACCCGGCAATTGTACTCAAGGATGCGGACCCGGCGTGGGTGATCGAAGGCCTGATGACCGGCAGCTTCCTGAACCAGGGGCAGGTGTGCGCGGCCAGCTCGCGTATCTACATAGAGGCGCCGCTGTTTGACACGCTGGTCGGCGGGTTCGAACAGGCGGTGAAATCCCTGAGCGTCGGGCCGGGCATGTCGCCGGAGGCGTTTATCAACCCACTGGTGTCACGTGCGCACTGCGACAAGGTGCAGTCCTTCCTTGATGAGGCGACGTCGCGCAACGCGGAGCTGATCGTCGGTAACCGTGGTCCGGAGGGCAAAGGCTATTACGTGTCGCCGACGCTGGTGGTGAACCCGGATGCCTCGCTGCGGCTCACCCGTGAAGAAGTATTCGGTCCGGTGGTCAACCTGGTACGCGTCGCCGACGGGGAAGAGGCGCTCCAGCTGGCAAACGACACCGAATATGGCCTGACGGCCAGCGTCTGGACGCAGAATATCAGCAAGGCGCTGGAGTACACCGACAGGCTGCAGGCGGGCACCGTGTGGGTGAACAGCCATACGCTGATCGACGCCAACCTGCCGTTCGGCGGGATGAAGCAGTCCGGGACAGGGCGTGACTTCGGTCCGGACTGGCTGGACGGCTGGTGTGAAACCAAGTCGGTGTGCGTGCGGTATTAAAAAGCAAGCCGGGTGGCGGCTACGCCTTACCCGGCCTACAACGACTCGAACCGTAGCTTTTATCTACAGCGACCACCGATCCCGCCCGGCCTCTTTCGCCCGATACAGCGCCGCATCGGCGCGGGCGATAATCTCGGTGCCCGCGAGTCCCCCCGCCATCCCCGCAATCCCCATGCTCACGGTGACATGGTCGCTGACCGTCGAGGCGCCGTGCGGTATGGCCTCTGCGCGAAGGCCGTCCTGGATACGCAGGGCGACCTTTTCAGCGATGTTCTCCGGGCAATTAAACAGAATCACCAGAAACTCTTCGCCGCCGTAGCGTGACACCACATCCTCAGGTGTGCGCACCGACTGCTTAAGCACGCGCGCCACGCGCGTCAGACAGTCGTCACCCGCCTGGTGCCCGTAGGTGTCGTTGTAGCGCTTGAAGTAGTCGATATCCAGCATAATCAACGAGAAGGGCTTCTTCTGCTCAACCGCGTTCTCCAGCACCACCTCCATTTTCCGTCGATTGGCGGTTTTGGTTAACGGGTCCTGATGCGCCAGCGCATCCAGCCGCGAAATCAGCAGCTGATTCTGCTGGTTACGTCGCCAGGCTTCGTCAAACCAGCTCAGCAGAATAAAACGCCCGCAGATCAGGATCAGCGTAAAGACGCTCCAGATAACAACGAAGTGAAGGTTGAGACCATCGTTTCGTATCCAGCTTGCTATCGGCAGGGTGATCCAGAGCGGGAGCACAAAGGCGAGCAGCCCTTCAGGGTAAAAATAGAGCGCCGTCAAACCGGCGAGTAACAGAATAACGCACAGCGGCCAGACGTGCGGGAGCAGCAGCTGGGTGATAAACCAGAAGCAGGAGACCGACCAGATGGCGCTGCAGATAAACAACACCACGCTGATGCCGGCGATGCGCCGCCAGGCCATAAGGATCAGCGCAGCCGAGAGGATGATAATACCGAGCATGGAGGCATCGACGATTCTCGTCAGCTGCGGCGAGTGGGGATAAAGAGGATCGCTGGCCTTAAGCAGAACGTGTCGCAGCAGAATCATCACCGCGAAGCTGATATTGACGAAGGCCAGCCACGGCAGGTTCATCGCCAGTCCATGCATGACCATGGCCTGGCGCGTTGGCCAGGTTGCCCGTTCCAGCGTCGGTTTTTTTCTTTTCTCCATAAAGCCCTTTCCCGTCCGGGGGATAAATCATGCAGGTGAGATATCAGTAACTATAAGCAAGCCAGGACGATCCTCAAACGCCAGGGCAAAAAAAACCGGGCAATTGCCCGGCGGATGGTTATTTTTCGTCTTTTTTCTTCCCGAGCGTTGGCGTCTCGTCGAAGAAATTCCACGGTTTAAGCAGGGTATGCACCCATTCCGTCGGCATAATCGGCCACTCTTCCGCACGCGCCACGTGGGTGGTGCCGGTGGTCATCCAGACCACGTCATCCTGATCGTTCAGCGACTCGTTATCCTTGCTGTACTGCCCCAGGCCCGTGTCGTGGATGGAGCGGTTCGGGAATTTCCCTTCCGGGTAGAGCTCATCCGGATGGTAACGGGTCACCCACAGCTGTTTGTCCATAAAGCTCAGGCGATGGTAAATCCACTCGTCCGGGGCAAATTTCGCGCCGGTTGCCACCGGGTGCGTGCCGCCCGCGTAAGGGATGATCTGGTACGAGACCGGGTTGCCCATGCGGTTCTCTTTACTGGTGTTGCTCAGCAGTCGAATCGTGCCCGGGTCGAACTTCTGCGCCGCCTGCTGCTCGGTATCAATATCGTACTGATTAATCTGCATGGTGCTGGTGCGCGGGCCCCCGGCGGTATTCGGCTTCACTTCCGGATCCATCGCCACCAGCTTGTTGTTGATGCCGTCCACGTCCATATCAAGACGGAAGTTGTAGATGTGCTGGTGTGTGGTGCCTACGATGTTGTGGTCGATCAGCGTGCCGTATTTTGTATCGTCTTTGGCGGTGGCGTCGTGCATGGTTTTCGCCTGCACGCCTTTCACCGCCTCGATACCCGTCGCGCCGGCATCAATGCCGATGGTGCCATTTTCATGGAACACCCAGTCGAAGAGGTAATCGTAATTGCCCACAGTACTCACCCAGCGCACCACCAGTTCGCGGCGCTCGGTGCTGACGTTAGGCTGGCCCATCTCCTGATGCTTATATTCCGGCCCCGCGTAGCGTTCGAAAATCGCAATCGCGCGCGGGATCTCCATCGGCGCGCCGGTGTAGTCCGGGATAGTTTCGTTGAGCATCACCGCGTTGGACGGCACGTCTTTACCACGCACCAGCGGCGAGGTCAGGGTGCCCATGCCGTAGTCGCCGGAATCAAGATAGGCCTTAAAGTACCAGCCCACGTCCGGATCGCCGTAAGGGACGATCATGCCGCCGAGCGACCCCTGATACATAATCTGGCGTTTTTTGCCGTTGTCGTTATAGGTGACGGTTGAAATCATCGGGCCGACCCGGGAGTCCAGGCTCAGGTGGAAATCCCAGTTCTGCCAGTGCACCATATCGCCGGTAATGGTGTAGTTCTTGCCTTCCGGCTCAATGATGTCGAGCGGTTTTTTCGGCGTCTCTATACGGTCGCGGCCATCGTAGGGGCGCGGCGTCATCGGAACCGGAACAACGGCACCTTCCTCAATCTTCTGGATCTTTTTCTGTTCAAGATCGACCACGGCCACCAGGTTCTCAATCGGGTGCGCCCAGTAGTTGCCGTCGCCGACGTCGAGATAGCTCACCACCTTCAGCAGGCGATCTTCCTGCTTCAGGCCGTCTTTACCGTCGAAATAGCCCACGGTCAGCGGCGTGGTAATCACTTTTTTCGGGTCGGTGATGCCGTGTTTTTTAAGCACCTCGGCAAACTCCGTGCTCTCGTTAACGATCTGCTGCACCGCAGTGAAATCATCCAGCAGCACCATGCCGTGCGCGTCTTTCACCGGCTCCCAGCGCAGGATTTTTTTATCCTTCAGATCCACCACGCTTTCGATAACGTGCTTGCCATCGAGCATCACAATCTTTGCCTGACGCGGGGCATCCACAGCCGTACCGTTAAGCACAAAGTCCCACACTTTGGCTTTCTCTGGCTCAGCAAGGGCAATCTGGGTAAAGCGGGTATTCGGTTTAAAATCCGCCGAGGCTTTGACAATCTCAACGGCTTGCTTAATTTCGTCCGCCGTCAGCGCGTTCAGCGGGTGAGGGCGTTTTTCAACCTGGAAAGTCTGGTCAAGACCGGACTGGAAAACATCATTGATGAAGCTGTCAGAGATAAAGGCTTTCTTGCCTTTCATCACCACCGGCACCTCGAGCTTGAGGGTTTTCCCGTTGACGATGGCGGTTTTAGCGCCCGGTTTGACCTTCACAAAGGCGCCGTCTTTCGCAATGGTGAACATCTGTGCGTAATCATCCCACTGAACGTCGGCGCCAAAGTCCTGCAGCGTTTTGTCCATCGGGACCATATGCGCCTCGCTGCCGTGGGCGAAAACAGGGGATTGCCAGGCGCAACACAGCGCAACGGCCATAGCCAGCGCCGTTCTACGGGCAGAAAAAGAAGAATTGCTTCCCATCGTAGACCTCATCTTGTTGTGTTTATAGTGTTGTGACAGTCCTATCCTGACAGGCGCCTGAGAAAAGCGTTTGCCTGCATCTGCCAGATTATTTGCCAGTCTTGCCAGGTTAAAAAAAGAGCGAGGCGAAGTCACACCCCGGCTGGTCGTCGTAGGCCGGGTAAGCATCGCGCCACCCGGCAGGAAAGGCGGTGAAGGGAAGGTGTCAGAAATCCCCCTGCTGGCGCGCCACCAGCGTCAGGATGGAGTAGAGCGCCACGGCCTGCTGGTGCTGGTTGAAGATCTCAACCGCCCATTCCACCACGCCGGTTGGTTTTTCCTCGGCACTGCGTTGTTTCTTCAGCGTTTTACGCTTGCAGGTCAGACGCACCTGAATGGTATCGCCCGGTTTAACCGGCTCGATAAAGCGCAGGTTTTCCATGCCGTAGTTGGCAATGACAGGCCCAACGCCCGCATCAACGAACAGCCCTGCCGCGGCGGAAATCAGGAAGTAGCCGTGCACCACGCGCTCGCCAAAGATCGACTCTGCCGCGCCGATCTTGTCCATATGGGCGTAAAAGTGGTCGCCGCTCAGGCAGGCAAAATTCACGATGTCCGCTTCCGTCAGGGTGCGGCGCGGCGTCAGCAGGCTGTCGCCCGGCTGCAGCTCCTCAAAGTATTTACGGAACGGATGCACGCGATCTTCCTGCACCGCTGCGCCACGCACCCACTGCTTGCCGATGGCGGCCAGCATGGTTGGACTGCCCTGAATGGCGGTGCGCTGCAGGTAGTGCTTCACCGCGCGCAGGCCGCCCAGCTCTTCGCCACCGCCCGCACGTCCGGGACCGCCGTGCACTAGCTGTGGCAGCGGGGAACCGTGGCCGGTGGATTCTTTCGAGGCTTCCTCGTTGAGGATCTGAATACGCCCGTGGGCGCGCGCCGCGCCGAGAATAAACTGGCGGGCAATGTCCAGGTCTGCGGTAACCAGCGTGCCCGCCAGGCTGCCGCCGCCCGCGCGGGCAAGCTGCATTGCGTGCTGTGCGTTGCGATACGGCATCAGGGTCGCGACCGGCCCGAAAGCCTCCGTTGCGTGGACGGCAGGGGTTTCATCCGGCTGCGGGCAGAACAGCAGGGTCGGCGGGAAGAACGCGCCCGCGGCCTGCAAATCCGCTTTGCCGCCCAGGCGGACCTGGCAGCCTGCGGCGATCAGGTGATCCACTTTCTCCTGCACGTCCGCGCGCTGTTCGGCGTTGACCAGCGCGCCCATCTTTACCCCTTCCTGTGCCGGGTCGCCCACCACTACCTTTTCCAGGCGGGCAACCAGCGCCTGGCTCACGGCGTCAATCTGGCTCTGCGGGACGATAATGCGGCGGATGGCCGTACATTTCTGCCCGGCTTTGGCGGTCATCTCGCGCACCACTTCCCGAATGAACAGGGCAAATTCCGGCTGCTCCGGCGTGACGTCTTCCCCCAGCACGCAGCAGTTCAGGGAGTCGGCTTCCATCGTGAACGGAATGGCATTCGCCACAATATTCGGGTGCACGCGCAGGCTTTGCCCGGTGCTGGCGGAGCCCGTAAAGGTGACCACGTCCTGGCTGTCGAGCTGGTCGAGCAGATCCCCCGCACCGCCGCAGATCAGGCTGATAGCGCCGTCCGGCACCAGCCCGCTGTCGACGATGGATTTCACCATCGCCTGCGTCACCTGCGCGGTGGCGGTGGCAGGTTTGATGATGGCGGGCATGCCCGCAAGCCAGGTCGGGGCCAGTTTTTCCAGCATTCCCCAGCAGGGGAAGTTAAAGGCGTTGATGTGCACCGCCACGCCGGACTTCGAGGTCAGAACGTGGCGCGCGGCAAAGCCGCCCTCTTTCGACAGCGGGATCGGCTCGTCTTCCGGCCACACGGTGTCATCCGGCAGCTCGCGGCTGCCCAGGCTGGCGTAAGTGAAGAGGGTGCCGATGCCGCCTTCGATATCGACCCAGCTGTCTGCTTTCGTCGCCCCGGTCTGGGCGGACAGAGCATAAAACGTCTCTTTCTCGTTAAGCAGGTGCTTTGCCACCGCCTTCAGCATGGCTGCGCGTTCGATAAAGGTCATCGCGTGAAGCGCTTCGCCGCCGCGCTCAATCGCATAGCGACGGGCGGCCGCCATGTCCAGCCCTTCGCTGGTCACGCTCCACAGCGCTTCGCCACTGATGGCGTGATGAATAGTGCGTTCGCGGCCCCGGCCAGACTGCCAGGCGCCGGACAAGAAGCTGGGTAACTGCTGCATCGCTTATCTCCAAATGTTACGTGATTTACCCATTAATAGTTTGATCGTGAATCATAAAAATCAAGCCGAGTTTTTAATGAATTGTTAACGATGTGATCTGGATGGATGAATCACAGAATACCAAGGCCCGCTTATCAAGGCTTTCAGCAAAAGCCTTGCGAGCAGCATCACAAAACAAGCAAACAATTCTTGGGGTTATATTTAACCTTTGTGTAACTTTTAAAAAACAAAGTGATTCAACATTACGCTTTAATTTGCAAACTAACGAATCATAAAGGTGATGACGT
The DNA here is from genome assembly GCF_003331015.1 of Enterobacter sp. GER_MD16_1505_Eko_090. NCBI lineage: Bacteria > Pseudomonadati > Pseudomonadota > Gammaproteobacteria > Enterobacterales > Enterobacteriaceae > Enterobacter > Enterobacter sp. GER_MD16_1505_Eko_090. The sequence continues at coordinate 23,102 of NZ_PUQF01000021.1, forward strand.
GACGCAAGAACAACGGTTTGAGCAGCGCATAGCGCAGGAGACGGCGATTGAGCCTCAGGACTGGATGCCTGACGCCTACCGTAAGACGTTGATCCGCCAGATTGGCCAGCATGCGCACTCCGAAATTGTCGGCATGCTGCCGGAAGGGAACTGGATCACCCGCGCCCCGACGCTGCGCCGAAAAGCGATCCTGCTGGCGAAGGTGCAGGACGAAGCCGGACACGGGCTTTACCTCTACAGCGCGGCGGAAACGCTGGGCTGCGCGCGGGAAGACATCTACCAGAAGATGCTCGACGGCAAGATGAAATACTCCTCCATCTTCAACTATCCGACCCTGAGCTGGGCCGATATCGGCGTGATCGGCTGGCTGGTGGACGGCGCCGCCATCGTCAACCAGGTGGCGCTGTGCCGCACCTCTTACGGTCCGTATGCCCGCGCGATGGTGAAAATCTGTAAAGAAGAGAGCTTCCACCAGCGTCAGGGCTTTGAAGCTTGCATGGCGCTGGCGCAGGGCAGCGAGGCTCAGCGCCAGATGCTGCAGGACGCCATCAACCGCTTCTGGTGGCCCGCGCTGATGATGTTCGGGCCGAACGACGACAATTCGCCGAACAGCGCCCGCAGCCTGGCCTGGAAAATCAAACGCTTTGGCAACGACGAGCTGCGCCAGCGCTTTGTCGACAACACGGTGCCGCAGGTGGAGATGCTGGGCATGACGGTGCCCGATCCCGACCTGCATTTTGATGAAGAGAGCGGTCATTATCGCTTCGGCGAGATTGACTGGCACGAGTTTGACGAGGTCATTAACGGGCGCGGCATCTGCAACCACGAACGCCTGGCCGCGAAACGTAAAGCCTGGGAAGAGGGCGCGTGGGTGCGGGAAGCCGCGCTGGCGCACGCCGAAAAACAACGCGCCCGTCAGGCCGCTTAAGAGGAAATAAGCATGAGCAATGTCTACTGGCCGCTGTACGAAGTGTTCGTACGCAGCAAACAGGGGTTGTCCCACCGTCACGTGGGCAGTCTGCATGCCGCCGACGATCGCATGGCGCTGGAAAATGCGCGTGATGCCTATACCCGCCGCAGCGAAGGGTGTTCTATCTGGGTGGTGAAGGCGAGCGAGATTGTCGCCTCCCAGCCGGAAGAGCGCGGCGAGTTCTTCGACCCGGCGGAAAGCAAGGTTTACCGCCACCCGACGTTCTACACGATCCCTGACGGCATCGAGCATATGTGAGGCAAAGAATGAACTCAGTGACTGCCTATGCCCTGCGTCTGGGCGACAACGGTCTGGTGCTTTCTCAGCGTCTCGGCGCCTGGTGCGGCCACGCGCCGGAGCTGGAGATCGACCTCGCGCTCGCCAATATCGGTCTCGATCTGCTGGGCCAGGCGCGTAATTTCCTGACCTATGCCGCGGAGCGGGAAGGCCAGGGCGATGAAGACACGCTGGCGTTTGGCCGCGACGAGCGCCAGTTCCGCAATGTGCTGCTGGTGGAGCAGCCGAACGGCAGCTTCGCCGACACCATTGCCCGCCAGTACCTGATGGATGCCTGGAACGTGGCGCTGTATGAACGCCTGACCCAAAGCCGCGACGGCCAGTTTGCCGCTATTGCCGCCAAAGCGATTAAAGAGGCGCGCTACCACCTGCGCTTCAGCCGCGGCTGGCTGGTGCGGCTGGGCGACGGGACCGAAACCTCCGCGCAAAAAATGCAGCAGGCCATCGACAGCCTGTGGCGGTTTACGGCCGAGCTGTTTGACGCCGATGACGTCGAGCGGGAGCTGATTGAGTCCGGCGTGGCGGTTGACCCGCGCCTCCTGCGCCAGCCGTGGGAAAGCGAAGTGTATGCCGGTCTGAATGAAGCCTGCCTGCAGGTGCCCGCCGAGGTGGCGTACCGCACCGGGGGCAAGCAGGGGCTGCATACCGAACATCTGGGCCCGATGCTGGCGGAAATGCAGTATCTCCAGCGCGCGTATCCCGGTCAGCAGTGGTAAAGGAGAACGCTATGCAACGCCTCGTCGACATCGCGCCTGCGCAAATCCCGCAGATCTGGGCGCTGTTAAGCCAGATCCCCGATCCGGAAGTGCCGGTGTTAACCATCACCGATTTAGGCATGGTGCGCAGCGTGAAGGCGCAGGGGGAAGGCTGGGTTATCGGCTTCACGCCCACCTACTCGGGCTGCCCGGCGACGGAACACCTGCTGGGGGCGATCCGCGAGGCGATGACCGCGCACGGCTTTACCCCGGTGCACATTGTGCTCCAGCTTGAACCCGCATGGACCACCGACTGGATGACCCCCGACGCGCGCGAGCGCCTGCGGGCGTACGGCATCAGTCCGCCGGTGGGGCATAGCTGTCACGCGCACGCCCCGGTGGAGGTGAGCTGCCCGCGCTGCGCCAGCACCGACACCGCGCTTATCAGTGAATTTGGCTCGACGGCCTGCAAAGCCCTCTACCGCTGCAATTCCTGCCGTGAGCCCTTCGACTATTTCAAATGTATTTGAGGCTGCCATGACAACGTTTCATTCATTAACAGTGGCAAAAGTGGAACCCGAAACCCGCGACGCGGTGACCATCACCTTTGCGGTGCCGCAGGCCCTGCAGGAGGCCTACCGCTTCCGTCCCGGCCAGCACCTGACGTTAAAAACGACGCTTGGCGGGGACGAGCTGCGCCGCTGCTACTCCATCTGCCGAAGTACCGCCCCGGGCGAAATCAGCGTGGCGGTCAAAGCGATTGAGGGCGGGCGCTTCTCCCGCTATGCCCGGGATGAGATCAAAGCGGGCATGGCGCTGGAGGTGATGGTTCCCCAGGGGCAGTTTGGCTACCAGCCCCGGGCCGAACGCGAAGGCCACTACCTGGCGATTGCGGCAGGCTCCGGGATTACCCCGATGCTGGCGATTATCTCCGCGACGCTTGTGACCGAACCCAACAGCCATTTCACCCTGATCTACGGCAACCGCAGCAGCCAGAGCATGATGTTCCGCCAGGCGCTGGCGGACCTGAAGGACAAATACCCGCAGCGGCTGCAGCTGCTCTCCATCTTCAGCCAGGAGCGGCTGGACAGCGACCTGCTCTATGGCCGCATCGACGGGGAAAAGCTGCAGGCGCTGGCGAAAACCCTGATCAACTTCCGCCAGTATGACGAGGCGTTTATCTGCGGCCCGTCTGCAATGATGGATGACGCGGAAGCCACGCTGAAGGCGCTGGGGATGCCGGAGAAATCCATTCACCTTGAGCGCTTTAACACCTCCGGAATCACCGTTAAGCGCGCGGCGCACGTGCAGGCAGAAGGACAGAAAGTGACCGTTCGCCAGGACGGGCGCGACCGTGAAATCACCCTGACGGCGGACGACGAAAGCATTCTGGATGCCGCCCTGCGTCAGGGAGCGGATCTGCCGTATGCCTGCAAGGGCGGCGTCTGCGCCACCTGTAAATGCAAAGTGCTGCGCGGGAAGGTGGACATGGCGACCAACTACAGCCTGGAGCCGGACGAGCTGGCCGCCGGGTATGTGCTGAGCTGCCAGTCGCTGCCGTTAACCGCCGACGTGATCGTCGACTTTGACGCGAAGGGGATGGCATGAGTGAACTGATTGTTACCCGTCATGGCCGCGTGCTGCAGCTGACGCTGAACCGTCCGGCGGCGCGCAACGCCCTCAACAACGCGCTGTTGACCCAGCTTGCAGAACAGCTTGAGGCCGCCGCTGTGAATGCCGACATCGCCGTCTGCGTGATTTACGGCAGCGAGCGCTGCTTTGCCGCCGGGGCCGATCTCAATGAGATGGCGGAGAAAGACCTGCCTGCCACTCTGAACGATATTCGCCCGCAGCTGTGGGCGCGAATCAACGCGTTTCCTAAACCGCTGATCGCCGCCGTAAATGGCTTCGCGCTGGGGGCGGGCTGCGAGCTGGCGCTGCTGTGCGACGTGGTGATTGCCGGTGACAACGCCCGTTTCGGCCTGCCGGAAATCACGCTCGGCATCATGCCCGGCGCGGGCGGCACCCAGCGTCTTATCCGCTGCGTCGGTAAATCCCTGGCCAGCAAAATGGTGCTGACCGGCGAGAGCATTACCGCAGAGCAGGCGCTGAGCGCCGGGCTGGTGAGCGACGTTTTCCCGGCGGCGCTGACGCTGGAGTATGCCCTGAAGCAGGCGGCCCTGATGGCGCGCCACTCGCCGCTGGCGCTGCAGGCGGCCAAACAGGCGCTGCGGCATTCCCAGGAGGTGCCGCTCCAGGCCGGTCTGGCCCAGGAGCGCCAGCTTTTTACGCTGCTTTCTGCCACCGAAGACCGCCGGGAAGGTATCGACGCCTTCTTACAAAAACGCACTCCCGACTTTAAAGGACGCTAATTGTGGAATTTATTCTCAGTCATGTAGAACAGGGCGTGATGACCCTTACGCTGAACCGTCCGGAGCGTCTGAACAGCTTTAACGACGTGATGCACCAGCAGCTGGCCGAGTGCCTGAAACAGGCCGAGCGCGATGACACTATCCGCTGCCTGCTGATCACCGGGGCTGGACGCGGCTTCTGTGCCGGTCAGGACCTGAACGACCGCAACGTCGACCCCAACGGCCCTGCGCCGGATCTGGGCATGTCCGTTGAAACCTTCTACAACCCGCTGGTGCGCCGCCTGGCAAAGCTGCCGAAACCGGTCATCTGTGCCGTTAACGGCGTAGCGGCGGGCGCGGGCGCCACGCTGGCGCTCGGGTGCGACATGGTGATTGCGGCGCGCTCCGCCAGCTTTGTGATGGCCTTCAGCAAGCTCGGTCTGGTGCCGGACTGCGGCGGCACCTGGCTGCTGCCGCGCGTGGCCGGACGCGCCCGCGCCATGGGGCTGGCTTTGCTCGGCGACAAGCTCAGCGCTGAACAGGCGCAGGCGTGGGGGATGATCTGGCAGGTGGTGGATGACGAACAGCTCTCCGCTACGGCGCAGCAGATGGCCCTGCATTTTGCGTCGCAGCCGACCTTCGGGCTGGGGCTGATCAAGCAGGCGATCAACGCCGCGGAAACCAACACTCTGGACGCCCAGCTCGATCTTGAGCGCGACTATCAGCGCCTGGCCGGGCGCAGCGATGACTACCGCGAGGGCGTCAGCGCCTTCCTGGCGAAGCGCGCGCCGAACTTTACGGGGAAATAAGATGCTGAATATACGGACTGTCGCCGTGATCGGCAGCGGCACGATGGGCGCAGGGATTGCCGAAGTCGCCGCCAGCCATGGTCATCAGGTGCTGATCTACGACATCTCCAGCGATGCGATATCGCGCGCCATCGACGGGATCCGCCAGCGTCTGGCCTCCCGGGTAACGCGCGGAAAACTCTCCGCCGATGCCGGGAGCCAGATCCTTGCCCGGCTGGTTCCCGTCACGGATATCGAGGCGCTCTCCGCGGCCGATCTGGTGATTGAAGCGGCCTCAGAGCGGCTGGAGGTGAAAAAGGCGCTGTTTGCGCAGCTGGCTGAGATCTGCCCGCCGCAGACGGTGCTGACCAGCAATACCTCTTCCATCTCCGTCACGGCGATTGCGGCGGACGTCCACCACCCGGAGCGGGTCGCAGGGCTGCACTTCTTTAACCCGGCGCCGGTGATGAAGCTGGTGGAGGTGGTCAGCGGGCTGGCGACCTCTCAGGAAGTGGCCGACGCGCTGTGCGAGCTGGCGCTGAACTGGGGCAAACAGCCCGTTCGCTGCCAGTCCACGCCGGGGTTCATCGTCAACCGCGTTGCGCGTCCGTTCTATTCCGAAGCCTGGCGCGCGCTGGAAGAGCAGGTCGCGCCGCCGGAGGTAATTGACGCCGCCCTGCGCGAAGGCGGCGGCTTCCCGATGGGGCCGCTGGAGCTGACCGACATGATTGGTCAGGACGTGAACTTTGCGGTGACCTGCTCGGTCTTTAACGCCTTCTGGCAGGAGCGTCGTTTTCTGCCTTCGCTGGTTCAGCAGGAGCTGGTGCTGGCAGGCAGGCTGGGCAAAAAGAGCGGGAAGGGCGTTTACGACTGGCAGGGTGACAAACCCGACGTGCAGTGGGTCAAGGCGGTGAACGACAGCTATAGCCCGATGCGCGTGGAAAAAAGACGTGACGGCGTCACCGAAATTGATGATGTGTACCTGATTGAAACGCAGGGGGAGACCGCGCAGGCGCTGGCGCTGCGGCTCAACGGCCCGGTGGTGGTGGTCGACCGCATTGAGCGCGACGTGGCGGTCATTGCCGCCGCGGCCAGCAATCCGCATACCGCGACGCAAAAAGCCATCCGCTACCTGCAGCAGCAGGGGCTCCGGGTGGTGCAAATTGCCGATTATCCCGGCCTGCTGATCTGGCGAACGCTGGCGATGATTGCCAACGAGGCGCTGGATGCCCTGCAAAAAGGGGTCGCCAGCGAGAAGGACATTGATACCGCCATGCGCCTGGGCGTGAACTACCCGAGCGGGCCGATCGCCTGGGGCGAGCGTCTGGGCTGGCAGCGCCTGCTGACGCTGCTGGAGAACCTGCAGCGCCATTACGGCGAAGAGCGCTATCGCCCCTGTTCACTGCTGCGCCAGCGCGCGCTTCTGGAGAGTAGCTATGAGTCATAACGCCTGGCATAACGCCCGCGCCATGTACGAACGGGACGCCTGCGCGCAGGCGATGGGGATGGACATTGTCGAGATGGACGAGGGCTACGCGGTGGTGACCATGACCATCACCCCGCAGATGCTGAACGGCCATAAAACCTGCCACGGCGGACAGCTGTTTTCGCTGGCGGACACCGCTTTTGCCTACGCCTGCAACAGCCAGGGGCTGGCGGCGGTAGCCTCCGGCTGTTCGATTGACTTTCTGCGTCCGGGCTTCGCCGGGGACACGCTCACCGCCACCGCGCGGGTGAAGCATCAGGGCAAGCTGACCGGCGTATACGACATTGAAATCCAGAACCAACAACAAAAAACCGTCGCCCTTTTTCGCGGAAAATCTCACCGCATCGGCGGCAGCGTGACAGGAGAGGCCTGATGCGTGACGCATTTATTTGTGATGGCGTTCGAACCCCGGTGGGGCGCTACGGCGGCGCGCTTGCCGCCGTCCGAACCGACGATCTCGGTGCCGTGCCGCTACGCGCGCTGCTGGCCCGCTATCCGCAGCTCGATCTGGAGCGGATTGACGACGTGATATTCGGCTGCGCCAACCAGGCGGGGGAAGATAACCGCAACGTGGCGCGCATGTCGTTGCTGCTGGCCGGTGTGCCGCAGACGGTCTCCGGCACGACAATCAACCGCCTGTGCGGATCCGGGCTGGACGCGATTGGTTTTGCCGCGCGCGCCATTAAGGCGGGCGACGGCGACCTGCTGATTGCGGGCGGGGTGGAGTCGATGTCCCGCGCGCCGTTTGTGATGGGCAAAGCCACCGCGGCGTTTCAGCGACAGGCGGAGATCTTCGATACCACCATCGGCTGGCGATTTGTGAATCCGCTCATGCATCAGCAATTCGGAACTGACAGTATGCCGGAAACGGCAGAGAATGTAGCTGAATTGTTAAATATCAGCCGTGCCGATCAGGACGCGTTCGCGCTGCGCAGCCAGCAGCGTACCGCGCAGGCGCAGCAGAACGGCATTCTGGCGCAGGAGATTGTCCCGGTGCCGGTGCCGGGCAAAAAAGGGACGGTTACGGCGTTCAGCGTGGATGAACATCCGCGCGCGGACACCACGCTCGAACAGCTTGCCGGGCTAAAAACGCCGTTCCGCAGGAACGGGGTGGTCACGGCGGGCAATGCCTCCGGCGTCAACGACGGCGCGGCGGCGCTGATCGTCGCCAGCGAGAAGATGGCGCTGGCGCAGGGGTTAGTCCCGCGCACGCGGATCGTGGCGATGGCGACGGCGGGCGTGGAGCCCCGTTTGATGGGGCTCGGCCCGGTGCCGGCCACCCGCAGGGTGCTGGAGCGCGCCGGACTCAGTATTCACGATATGGACGTCATTGAGCTTAACGAAGCTTTCGCCGCGCAGGCGCTGGGCGTGCTGCGTCAGCTGGGCCTGCCGGATGATGCCGCGCACGTCAACCCGAACGGTGGCGCGATTGCGCTGGGCCACCCGCTGGGCATGAGCGGCGCCAGGCTGGCGCTGGCCGCGAGTAACGAACTGCACCGACGCGGCGGGCGCTACGCGCTGTGTACGATGTGCATCGGTGTGGGTCAGGGCATTGCCATGATCCTTGAGCGTGTTTGAGCATAAAAACAATGTGAGTACCCTGCGATGATAAATACAACAAAGCTTGACCCGATCGAAACCGCGTCCCTTGACGAATTACAGGCGCTGCAGACCGCGCGTCTGAAATGGACGCTGCATCACGCCTATAACAACGTGCCGATGTACAAACGCAAGTTTGATGCCGCGGGCGTTCACCCTGACGATTTCAACGAGCTGGCGGATATCCGTAAGTTCCCGTGCACCACCAAGCAGGACCTGCGGGATAACTACCCGTTCGATACCTTTGCCGTGCCGATGGAGCAGGTGGTGCGCATCCACGCGTCATCCGGCACCACCGGCAAGCCGACCGTTGTCGGCTATACGCAGGGCGACATTGATAACTGGGCCAACCTGGTGGCGCGCTCCCTGCGCGCGGCGGGCGGCAGCGCGAAGGACAAAATTCACGTGGCCTATGGCTATGGCCTGTTTACCGGCGGGCTGGGGGCGCACTACGGCGCCGAGCGCTTAGGCGCGACGGTGATCCCGATGTCCGGCGGCCAGACGGAGAAACAGGCGCAGCTGATCCGCGATTTCCAGCCGGACATGATCATGGTGACGCCATCCTACTGTCTCAACCTGATTGAGGAGCTGGAACGCCAGATGGGCGGCGATGCCAGCGGCTGTTCCCTGCGCGTGGGCGTCTTCGGCGCCGAGCCGTGGACGCAGGCCATGCGCCGCGAAATTGAAAAACGCTTAGGCATTACGGCCCTGGACATCTATGGCCTCTCCGAAGTGATGGGGCCGGGCGTGGCGATGGAGTGTATCGAAACCGTCGACGGCCCGACCATCTGGGAAGATCATTTCTACCCGGAGATCGTTAACCCGAACGACGGCACGCCGCTGGATGATGGCCAGCAGGGCGAACTGCTGTTCACCACGCTGACCAAAGAGGCGCTGCCGGTGATCCGCTACCGCACCCGCGACCTGACGCGTCTGCTCCCGGCCACCGCGCGCAGCATGCGCCGTATGGACCGCATCAGCGGCCGCAGTGACGATATGCTGATCATTCGCGGCGTTAACGTCTTCCCGTCGCAGCTGGAGGAGGAGATTGTGAAGTTCGAACATCTCTCTCCGCACTACCAGCTGGAGGTGAACCGTCGCGGACATCTTGATTCACTTTCCGTGAAGGTGGAGCTGAAAGAGAGCAGCCTGACGCTGACGCACGAGCAGCGTTGCCAGGTGTGCCACCAGCTGCGCCACCGCATTAAATCGATGGTGGGGATTTCCACCGACGTGACGATCGTGAACTGCGGCAGCATCCCGCGCTCGGAGGGGAAAGCCTGCCGGGTGTTTGACCTGCGTAAAGTTGCGGCCAACGGCTAAGTTTCCTCTCACCCCGGCCCTCTTCCAAAGGGAGGGGGTTAGGGTGACGGGCTATCCCAGAATCCTATGCTATGATTCATCCAGGACAAAAATAACAACAGAATGAATCACATGAATAAACTCGACGCCTTTATCCAGCACGCGGTCAGCTCCGTTCCCGTCAGCGGGACCTCGCTTATCTCCTCGTTATACGGTGACGCGCTTTCCCATCGCGGCGGTGAGATTTGGCTCGGCAGCCTGGCAGCCTTACTGGAAGGCATGGGGTTTGGCGAACGGTTCGTGCGTACCGCGCTGTTTCGCCTCAACAAAGAGGGCTGGCTGGACGTCTCGCGCATCGGGCGGCGCAGCTTTTACCGCCTGAGCGATAAGGGGCTGCGCCTGACGCGTCGCGCGGAGAATAAGATCTACCGCGCGGAACTGCCCGCCTGGGACGGCAAATGGTTATTGCTGCTCTCCGAGGGGCTGGATAAAACCACCCTGGCCGACGTCAAAAAGCAGCTGATCTGGCAGGGGTTTGGCACGCTGGCGCCGAGCCTGATGGCCTCGCCGTCGCAGCATCTGGCGGACGTGCAGTGCCTGCTTCACGATGCCGGCGTGGCCGAAAACGTGATTTTTTTTGAAGCCCACTCGCCGCTGGCGCTCTCGCGCGCCGCGCTGCGTTCACGCGTAGAAGAGTGCTGGCAGTTAACCGAGCAAAACGCGATGTACGAGTCGTTTATCAACTCGTTCCGGCCGCTGCTGCCGCTGTTGAAAGAGGCCGCGCCGGAGGAGCTGACGCCGGAACGCTGCTTCCAGATCCAGCTGCTGCTGATTCACTTTTATCGTCGCGTGGTGCTGAAGGACCCGCTGCTGCCGGAAGAGTTACTGCCTGCGCACTGGGCGGGGCAAAGCGCCCGACAGCTCTGCATAAATATCTATCAGCGTGTCGCGCCGGGAGCGCTGACGTTTGTCAGCGAGAAGGGCGAAACCTCTGTCGGCGAACTGCCCGTGCCCGGCACGCTCTACTATCAACGCTTCGGTGGTCTTACAAGCGCATAAGGAGGGAAGATGCCTGTTTATCAAATTGACGGCCTGACGCCGGTCGTGCCTGACGAGAGCTACGTTCACCCAACGGCGGTGCTCATTGGCGACGTGATTCTGGGCAAAGGCGTGTATGTCGGTCCCAATGCCAGCCTGCGCGGTGATTTTGGCCGTATCGTGGTGAAAGACGGGGCGAACATTCAGGATAACTGCGTGATGCACGGCTTCCCGGAGCAGGACACGGTGGTGGAAGAGGACGGGCACATCGGCCACAGCGCCATTCTTCACGGCTGCGTGATCCGCCGCAATGCGCTGGTGGGTATGAACGCGGTGGTGATGGACGGGGCGGTCATTGGTGAAAACAGCATCGTCGGCGCGGCGGCGTTCGTGAAGGCCAAAGCGGAGATGCCTGCCAACCATTTGATCATCGGCAGCCCGGCCAAGGCGATCCGTGAGCTGAGCGAGCAGGAGCTGGCATGGAAGCAGCAGGGCACGCGGGAGTATCAGGTGCTGGTGGAGCGCTGCAAGCTCACTATGCACCAGGTCGAGCCGCTGCGTGAGGTTGAGCCTGAACGGAAACGGCTGACGTTTGACGAGAATTTGCGGCCGAAGTCGGCGAACCAGGGGTAAGGCCGTCTTTTTTCGCCATATCCATCAATAGCGCAATGCCAATGTAATTACTCCAGTTAAAGGTATTTTGCAGCACTACCACCGCATTGCCTCTTTCTTTGTCATAACCGATAAAGCTGGAGTAGCCGCCGATATAGCCGACCTGATAGGTGATTTTTTCCAGACCGATAAAGTCGGTGGTCCAGGCAATACCCTGTACCCCGTCGGGACGTTGAATATCGGTATTTCTCACTTCGGCAAAGACGCTGTCCAGCAGGGGATTGTGGGTCGTTGAGACGTGATAACGGGCGTAGGTCGCCAGATCTTCGGCGTTACTGTATAGGCTCGCTGCCGCCACCATGTTGTTGGAAAAATGCCAGTCCGGGGTGATTTGCCCGCGCGGGATAAATTTCGGCTGATCGCCCGCGTGGCCAAGCGCACGCTGGGGATACCCTCTTAGCTGCCGGGGCGTAAAGCTGCTGTTAGCCATTTGCAGCGGACGGAAAATATAGCGCGAGGCTAAACTCTGGATATCTTCGCCGGTTTTGTGCTTCAGGATGTAGCCGATCAGGGCGTAGCCGGTATTGGAGTATTGCGGCACTTTATTCTTTGGCGCTCGCCAGTCGGCGAGGTAGAGCAGCACGTTATCGCTATCCAGCTCACCGTAGAAATTATCGCCGGTGCTTAAGTAGCTGATGAATTTCCCAAGCATCGGAACATCCATATTCTGACGCGGCAGGCCGGAGGTGTGGGTGACCAGTTCAAGTAGGGTGATTTTTTGTGCATCCGCGCTAAGCGCCGTCCCCGGCGGAAGCAATGTCGCCAGGCTATCGTTCCAGTTCAGTTGCCCTTCATTCACCAGACAAGCCACTACTTCTGCCGTGATCCCTTTGCTGATCGAGCCGAGCGCAAACAGGGTGTCGGGCCTGATCGGATAGCGATTGACCGCATCGGTTACGCCCCAGGTGTAAAACTGCGGTGAGCCGTGATTATGGATCACCGCGACCGTCATCCCGGGAACGGATTTTTGCGCCATGTAGTGACGCACCACGCTGTCAACGTCGCCATCCAGCGAATCATGAGTGAGAAGTTCCTGAGTACCTTCCGGGGAGGACATTTGCGAGAGCGTGCCACAACCGCTGAGGAGTGGCAGAGTAAGCAGAAGCCAGTGAATTTTTTTTGTTATGTTCTGCATACCTGATAGCGAGTGTGGTGGTCATGGCGCGCCAGGAATGTATCACAAATAGCCTGCTTGAATGTAAACTTTCTACACGGTGACGGCCCTGCGGGTGGTCACCATGACTTTTCGGCCAGCTTTGAGGGATATTAGTATGACTCGCTTTTATCAACTTACCGCCACCCGTCTGGATGGGCAACTTATCTCTATGGCCGACTATGCGGGTAAGGTCATTCTGGTTGTGAATACGGCCAGCCAGTGCGGCTTTACGCCCCAGTATGCGGGTCTTGAAGCACTGTACAAAAAATACGCCGATCAAGGGCTGGTGGTGCTTGGCTTCCCCTGCAACCAGTTCGGTAAGCAGGAACCTGGCGGTGCCGACGACATCTCAAAGACCTGTTACATTAACTACGGCGTCAGCTTTCCCATGTTCGAGAAAGTCGAGGTCAACGGTGCCGCAGCACATCCGATTTTTCGTTTTCTGAAAGACGAATTGCCCGGCGTGCTGGGTGGGCGGATCAAGTGGAACTTTACCAAGTTCCTTGTCGGGCGTGACGGTAAACCCCTCAAGCGCTTTGCACCGATGACTACGCCCGAGAAAATGGAGGGGGCAATTGTTGCGGCACTGGGAAGGTGAGTGTTTTTGTCGCCAGAGCCATCCGTTTGTTGGGGATAGACGATATTCTGATGTCCGCTCTGTGCCAGATGCGGACGTCGAGGAGAATGTTATTTTGATGCGAAATATTTGCGTAATATTTTTTCTAATAACGAGAAAACGACCGTCACCCTTTTGGGAGTAATCAGCTGGTAAGGCCGATATAAATAAAATTGCCATTTCTCCTGTCGCAGTTCTGGCAATGGGGGAACAAGTTGGCCGCTTGCTAAGTACTCCCTACAGATAAAGTCGCTGGACTGTACAACCGTTCTCCCGGCCAATGCAGCCTGAATTTCGGCATATGGATCTGTAGTATAAAACTCAATATGACGAGGGACAAAAGTATTTACTGCGTCACTCATAAACTCAAATGATTTTCCCGTTTCAGGATTAATTAAACCACTAAATGGATAACGCTGTCGAAGATCTTCTAAATCAGTAGGTGCTCCCAGGCGCTCAATAAGTTCAGGGGATGTAACCAAAATATGTTCAACTTGTCCGATATTTTTAATGATAAAGTTTGGATTAGGTTCTCGTCCTACGCGTATACCTATATCGATACGATGTTCAATAGTATCAAGTTTCATCATATCTAAACGCCAGTCGATAAATAACTCAGGATAGGGACGTAGTGCAGTCAATAGTTCATACAAGATTTGTTCATGATTTGGAAATCGAAGTAATGTGATACGAACAATACCCTTCATTTCATTATCATCTTTCGCTGTCTGAAAAAGTTTTTCAGAATCTTCAAGCAGTCGCTTCGCTTGGGGTAAAAATAGTTCGCCGAAACTGGTGAGAAAGATCGAACGCGTATTGCGTTTGAATAAAGGCTCACCAAGTTGTTTCTCCAGCTCAGCGACTGTTCGGGTTACTACTGATGGTGAAACCGACAGCTTGATGGCTGCTTCGCGGAAGTTCAAGGTCTCAGAGGCGATGATAAAAAATTTTAGAGCGTCAAGTTTGTCCATGATTATTGTGAAATCTGCAATAATGTATTTTGATAATAGCAATTAATTTGCAACTATTCCAGCCATATAATCGAACAATCAAATAAGTAACCTGTCTTACTTTTTATCAGAACTCAAAAGAGTAAACTATGTCAATTCAACCAGTAGAGTTAAACAAAGCCTATCGTTTATTACAGGTCGGGCCAACGACGATGATATCGGCTAAAAATGATGGCGTTGAAAATGTCATGGCAGCGGCCTGGGTGGGATTAGTAGGCAATAACAAAGTGATGGCTTTTATAGGTCCACAGGCATTTACTCGCGGGCTTGTAGAAAAAAGCGGATATTACGTTGTACAGATCCCAGTAGTAAATCAGATGGAAATGGTTTTATATGCTGGAGGTCACAGTTATTCCGACACACCCGATAAAAATAGTAAAATCCCACTATTTTATCAGAAAGAGTTTGATCTGCCTTTAGTGGAAGGTTGCGCTGGCTGGTTAGTATGTAAGGTCATACCCAATGAAGAAAATGAAAAGCAGCACAACTTGTTCATGGGGGAAATTGTCGGAGCATGGAGTGATGACCGCGTTTTCAGAAATGGGCACTGGATTTTTGATGATGCACCAGATGAATTACGTACTGTCCATTACGTTGCTGGCGGACAGTTTTACGCCATTGGCAAAGGGACAAAATTTAATTATGGTCCGGGAAAAGACTAATCCTTACTTCTATATAAATGTAGCCATATAACATGGCTACATAGAGGTAGTAGCATAAAAGAACAACCTACTTAAGATGTTTGCTTCTCACTCACAGCGGACCTTTAGCTCAGTTAGCATATCCGCTCAGTGCCAGAAGCGGATGTCGTAAGGTTCGTTCGGCTAAAATGGCAAATTCTTCTGTATCAGAGTGACTGGCCTTGCGGATTCACATTTATCATTACTCTCTGCAAAGTACTTTTATTTTTGCCCGGGGTTACGATAAATATCGGGTCGATTGATTTGCCAGACAAAATCTGGTCGGTTCAATGGGTTATACCCCAGCTTCTGGTATAACCATGGCGCGCTGTCGGTTACCAGCATTATCCGTCGCAGACGTGACAACAATGGATGGGCATGACAGCATTCAATCAGCCAACGGCCAAGACCACTTTTCTGATAATCGTTCAGCACGTAGACGTCACACAAATAACCAAAAGTGGCATAGTCTGTGACCAGACGGGCGAAGCCGATTTGTCTTGTTCCATCCAGGAGCGCGAAACAAAGGCTGTTCTGGATTGATATCCTGACCGTTTCAGCATCAATACCAGGAGCCCAGGACGATTGCGAGAGGTAATCGTGAATGGCTTCCAGCTGAAAAAAGCTGGGATCGGTTGTGACAATAAATTTGTCTTTGGTAAAACGCAGATGCTGATTATTCACCGAACTCCTCCTTTTGGGCTACTTGTGATGAGGCACAGGGCTGTCCTCTATGCCGGGGAATGCTCAGGATGCTTTTTCATGTACTGTCATGATAAATACCAGCGTGTTCTCCCCCTGGTTTTCATAGAAATGAGGAACGTCCGTTCTGGCGGTTGCCGAACAGCCAGTATTTACCCGATACACGTGTTCCTGTACGCCGAGTGTGAGCGTGCCCGACTGCACATAAAACAGTTCAAGCGTACCTTCCGTGTGGCCGGGGGACGCAAACTTTTCCCCCGGCTGCATTTCCCACATCCAGAGCTCGGTCATATCAGGGCCACCTGACCCTGCGAGCAATCTTGCTCTCCCGCCTTTTTCACCTTCCCACAATTCTGGGATCTCATCTTCAGCAATGAGATGCACGGTCGGTTTTGAACTGACATCCACAAAGTCAGCCACCGAAACCCCCATTGCGGCAGCCAGGCGGCATAACAGGGCAATGCTGGGATTCGCCCGGCATCCCTCTATCTCAACCAGCGCTCCCTTGCTGACGCCTGCCCGACGGGAGAGTTCATCGAGGGATATCTTCTTATGCTTACGATAGAGTTTAATTCGCTGAGATACGGCTTCATTCACAGTGTTGACGATAGCGTTTGCATCGGTCATTAAATTGACTTTTTTGGTCATTGGTCATTATCATGGAATAAATTGGTCATTACAGGATTATCACGTGCTAACAGTATCTCCGTCAATTACCCCTGAAATTTATCGTATTGCTCCCGGTTTTCGTGCACTGAGCATTTGCGTAAAAGCTGCGCCAGTGCTTAATCCCGACATTGGGGAAACGGCGCTGCGTGAAGCCTGTGAAGCCGTTCTGGCCGGTGAACCAGATTGGGCGGACTCTCATCTGGCGGCATGGGCCGACGTTTTTCAAAAGTTTGGTGCTAAACCTAAACGCACCCCTTGCTCAGCAGATGCGTTACGCAAGCGCGTGTTACGTGACGGAACGATGCCAGCGCTCGATCCTATCGTTGATCTTTATAATGCCGTTAGTCTCCGCTATGCCGTTCCGGTTGGTGGAGAGAATCTCTCTGCCTATCAGGGGGCGCCGCGTCTGACTGTGGCAAAAGGAACAGAGCCTTTTGATACCGTCAAAGAGGGAGAGGCCACCGTTGAGTATCCTTCACAAGGCGAGGTTATCTGGTGTGATGATATCGGCGTGACCTGCCGTCGCTGGAACTGGCGACAGGGGATCAGAACCCGCTTAGGCGTGGAGGCTCAGCAAATGTGGTTCATTCTGGAGAGTCTCCCGCAGATGCCGCTGGATAGACTTCACGAAGCCGGGAAGATGCTGACCGACGGCCTGGAAAAAATGATGCCCGGTCTGTGGTTTGAAGTTGCTCTCATCGAAGAACAACAGCTGTAATACCCTTCAGGAGAAAGAGTTATGTTTACCGGTTTGTCGGCGTTTCCATTAACCCCAGTCACTGCCCGCGGCGTGGATGAAAAGGGTTTTAGCCATATTCTTTCCCGTCTTACAGACGCTCGGGTTGATTCTATGGGCATCCTGGGGTCAACCGGAAGCTACGCCTATCTGACCCGGGAGCAGCGCAAGCGCGTAGCAACGTTGGCTAAACAGCATGCAGGGAACATCCCCGTTATGGTGTGTGTGGGAGCGGTCAGTACCGATGCCATTCTGCATCTGGCAGAGGATGCACAGGCAGCTGGTGCGAATGCGCTGTTACTCCCGGCGGTCAGCTACCAGCCTCTCCGTGACGAAGAAGTCTTTTCACTCTTTGAGACCGTTACCCGGCACGCGTCTGTACCGGTGTGTATCTATGATAATCCGGGCACTACGCATTTTACCTTTACGGATGAACTCCACGGTCGTCTCTCCTCACTTGAGGGGGTTCGCTCGGTCAAGATCCCTGGCGTCCCGGATAGCCCCGCTGCAGCGATTGAAAGGGTGAATGCGTTACGTCAACATTTGCGCCCTGGTGTAACAATCGGTATTAGTGGCGACGCTTATGCGGGGCTGGGATTAAACGCCGGTTGTGAAGTGTGGTATTCCGTGTGTGGCGGTCTGTTCCCTGAGATGGCGAAACAAATCACCGAAGCTGCGGCGGCAAACGATCGTCAACGCGTTACAGCCCTGACAACCCGCCTTGAGCCGTTGTGGTCGCTGTTCCGTAAACATGGCGGAAGTATTCGCGTTATTGCCGCTGCGGCTGGCGTGCTTGGGCTTACCGACATGGATTGCCTGCCTCGCCCTCTGCAACCGTTGTCAGCTGGCGACATCGCGGATATTGCCCATGTAATAAGCACGCTGGAGCTGAAGTGATCTCCGCAGGACTGGGTGTCTACCGGTCCTTACCGCAAAATTTTATTAGTGAAGTGACTCTTCTTCGCCTGATAGCTTATCTGCATCAGGAGAATAATTCCGGTAAACGCATGCCAGTTTATGCCCGTCAGGATCGCGCAGATAGGCAACATAAAAATCGGGGCCGTAGGCGGTTCGTGTACCGGGCACGCCTTCATCCTTTCCTCCCGCAAGAAGGCCCGCTGCATGGAAGCGTCTGACAATTTCCGCGCTATCGGCTCTGAATGCGAACATTGTCCCGTTTCCCGCCGTCGCGGGTTGCTGGTCAAAAGGAGGACAAATGCAGAAGCTAAATTCGTCATCCGGATGATTTTCGTTTCCCCACATTGCCCAGCTATCAGTCCAGGCGGGCAGACGTGAATAGCCCAGCACGTTAAAAATAGCATCATAAAAGTTCACGGCGCGCTGAAAGTCATTTGTCCCTATCGTGATATAAGCCAGCACCTTATAACATCCTCTATCCACGCAGCCACGGCGTAACTGTTAGTCCGGTCAGCAAACCTTCCGGGCTGAGCAGGCGAGTAACGGTTTGTCCCCACGGTTCCGTGCGGTTGGCGACCAACAACCGATAGCCTTTTTCACTCAGAACACGGGTAGCGGAATCGAGATCCTGCACCTCGTATTCAATCCATCCCTGCGGTATCGGATGCTCCACGGGCCACTCCGATTCACCAAAACAGGACGTTGCCGCCTGTGACAGCGGCCAGACGGCAAAATGCTTCACGCCCGGTAAGCGTCCCTCTTCGGTGAGCAGATACTCGGCATTGCCCTCCATCGGCTTCAGCGGCAGACCGAGTGTCTGGATATAAAACGCGGTGCTGGACGCTGTATCCCGTGAAATGGGCCCGAACCCGGCGACGAACATGACATCAATTCCCGGTAACGTCTGCGACATATCCACTCCTTAATAGCCTGAAATGATGGAATTTAGCGTAGAGCCTTCTGAAATACGACTCTCAATTCTGGTACCGCATTCACCGCGCCTGCACATTCGCGGCGGGTTTGAAAGTGAACGCGATAGCGATCAACAGCACGACTCCCGCACTCATCACCAGCCAGGCGCTGGTGAGCGAGACCGAACTGTCGCGAACGATCCCGGCAACTAGCGGCATGAGCGCGGCGATCATATATCCTCCTCCCTGAACTTTAGATAGTAGCTTCCCGGCCTGGGCGGGCGTTCGCGCATGATCGAACGTGACGATAAGCGACAGCGGGAAGAGGGCGCCGATACCGATGCCAAGCAGCAAGGTTGATAAGACCGGCGTCATACCTGGAGAGAAGACCAGACACAGTAACCCCGCGAGCAGCAGTAACAGTACAGTTATCAGCGGAACACGGCGGTCGGGGAATTTACCGATCAGCGCGGAGACGGCAAACCCGGCGGCCACCTCGGTTAAGGTCAGCCAGGCCAGCATATAGCCGCTGCTGCGTGCGGACCATCCTGCCTGAATATAGAGCGGGGGCAGCCAGGCTAAGACCAGCGTGTAGGCACCCGTCCCCACGCCGAAAAAGAGCAGAAGGAGTCCAGTCCGGGAGGAAGAGAGCGTAACGGATTCATGTACTGTTTGTTCCCCTTGAGGCTGCTTAACCAGGGGCAACCACAGCATCAGCGCCAGCAGCGCGAGCACGCCTGCCATAGCCAGCGCGGGCTTGAGCGTGAGCCATGAAAACAGCGGCTCGGCGCTGGCGGCGGCGACTGCCGCACCGGCCATAATGCCCGTGCTGAATAGCGACATGATCGTGCAGGCCGTTTGCGTATACGCCTTTTTTATCAGGGCAGGCATTAACGCCTGGATCGTGCCGATGCTGGCCCCGCCCAGTAACGCGGTGCCCATCAAACCCGTCAGCGAGGTGCTAAAACCGCGTAATGAACAGGCTACCAGCAGGATGAACAGCCCGAACAGAATTCCCCTGACGGCACCGATCCTGGCTAAAAGCCAGGGGCCACACAGGGCAGCCAGTCCCATCATCGCCACCGGCAGGGTGGTCAGCAGGCTGAATTGCGTCGCGGTCAGCCCTGCTTCGCGCTGCAGCACGGAGAACAGGGGGCCAACCGAGGCCAGAATGGGGCGCAGGTTCAGCCCGACGATAAAAGCGATAACGGCGAAGAGTAACGGTGATGTGCGTTTCAACATGGCATCCTTTTCGGGTGTGAATGGCCCGGGCAAATTGCCGCGAGCATTTATCTTAACGTTAAGATAAAATCTGTTTTAGTGTAAGATGTACCGCACAACTCGATAAATTCCCACGCCATCGGGGGTGAAGATGAAAGACCATGTAGACTTCGTTGTCGGCCAGTGGAGCCGCGCCATGCCCGAGCTGGACGCCTCGTCGATGAAAATTTTTGGCCGAATGCTCAGGCTGATGAAGCACCTGGGAAAAGAACGCGCGCTAGCTATGGCGCCGTTTGGCTTTCGCGAGGGCGAGTTTGACGTCCTCGCCACGCTGCGCCGCGCCGGGGAGCCGTACTGCCTTTCGCCCACGCAGCTGTATACATCCCTGTTGATCACCTCAGGGGCGATGACGAACCGGCTCAACCATCTTGAACAGCAAGGCTTTATCAGGCGGATTGCCGATCCCGACGACAAGCGCAGCTCGCTCGTCAGCCTGACGCCGCACGGGCAGGAGCGTATCGAACAGGCGCTGCTCGTGCACACGGAAACGCAAAATGCGCTGCTGAGAAACCTCTCTGAGGCGCAACGCGCGCAGCTTGAGTCCCTGCTCAGGGTGCTGCTGCTGACGTTTCCGGCTGAAGAATGGGATGAAACGTCACCGAGTGCCGATAATACAAAACCTGCATGATTACACCTGACAAAAAGGGAACATATGTCTTTACCGCCACTGTATGCGCTGCGCGCGTTCGAAGTTGCCGCACGGCTGAACTCCTTTAGCAAAGCGGCTGAAGTCCTGAATATCACGCCGGGGGC
Organism: Enterobacter sp. GER_MD16_1505_Eko_090; assembly: GCF_003331015.1. Taxonomy (NCBI): domain Bacteria; kingdom Pseudomonadati; phylum Pseudomonadota; class Gammaproteobacteria; order Enterobacterales; family Enterobacteriaceae; genus Enterobacter; species Enterobacter sp. GER_MD16_1505_Eko_090. The sequence continues at coordinate 43,732 of NZ_PUQF01000021.1, forward strand.
GGTCAGCAGGCATGTCCGGACGCTTGAAATGTGGTTTGACTGCGAGCTGTTTAAACGGCAGGGTCCGAGAGTGGAGGTCAGCGACGCCGGGCGCATTCTGGCCGGGCAGCTTAGCGAAAGTTTCTCGAATATTGAGTGGGCCTGTCGCGCATTCAAAAGTGAAAACCACCTTCTGCGCCTCAAAGCCCCCAGCACCCTGACGATGCGATGGCTCCTCAATGTGCTTAAATCCTTTCGCGAGAACCACGCGAAGCCGAAAATCGAAATCGCCAGCGTCTGGATGGACTTCGACACCGTTGACTTCAGCCGCGAGCCCTACGATTGTGCGATCCTCCTCGGGAACGGCTATTTTGGCGAGTCAACGGAGAGCCGGCTGCTGTTCAGCGAATGGCTTATTCCGGTTTGTACGCCGTCTTTGCTGGAGCCTGCCCGGCATCAGCTTCCAGAGTGCGATCTTATTCATCCGTCACCGGACAGACGGGACTGGAAGCGCTGGCTGAAAAGGACGGGCTTATTCCCCGGCCTCGACATGGGCGGCGGGATCGTGTTCGACACCCTGGAGCAGGGCAGCCTTGCGGCCATGAACGGACACGGCGTAGCGATGGCGGATCTCCGGCTCACGCTCGACGCGCTGAAAAGCGGCCTTCTCGCGCTGCCCTTCAGGGAGGCGATAGCAACAGGGGACGGTTACTACCTTGTCTGGCCCAAAAATTCGCTCAGAGGACAGAGTATTGAACGGTTGCTGGCCTGGCTTAACCTTAATGCGCCAGTGGTGCCCTCTTTGGATATTGTCTGTCTTGATTTCAATGAAAAGCGGATTTAATAAATAGCGGAATATTAACATGGAGATATTCCGCACAGTGAACGTATTTATGCGTAGGGAATATTTGCCATCTTTTTATATCTTTCCGGCAGGGCGCTGTTCAGGTTGAGTAATTTATCCAGTATATATAGCGCAGGGGTTCCCTTTGCGCGTTCAGCTTCGATCAGCGCAGAACGTAACAGATTGGTAGCCGATGTCATTTCACGGAAGTACTCCTCAGATTCAGGCGTCTGAACTTCGCCTGAAGCGGCGTAACGCACCCGGGGCCAGTCCGCGAAGTCCAGAACCGGAAGGATCCCGTCGTCTTTGGGTAAATGCGCAGAGAGCAGCTCTTCGGCGTTACCCGGATTGCTTTGGGCGAAAGACAGAAGATGCAGTCGATGAATAAAGGGCGAAAGCACCTCACCGCTATCGTTTTCTGACGAAAGTAACGTTATTAACGCATGTATATTTTCACCCGCGATGTTTTTTTCAGGTGAGATCATTTTCATTAGATGAAATAAAACATCGAGTGTCATACGTACTCCATATGCATGCAGGTGTATTTATTATTTGAGTTTCGCTCTCTGTTCCAGGTCAGGAAGAGACCGGGAATGAAGGGATGGTATTTCAATGAGATTACGTTTGAAAAACGAGAAATAGTGGGAATCAATGTGAGTTTTACTCAACATAGGTTTTATTTTTCAATGAGATTCTCCAGATGTGATGATTAACTTACAATGATCAGCAGAATATCTGTCCGACAAGCGTCTACAGAGGCGAGCAAACATGAGATTAGAGAGTGCGTCAGTTTTAGAAGAACTCCGGACCAGGCTAAGACCCGCATCGGTCGCGCAGGTCGGTGGGTTCCGGCCGCCTGAAGATCCCATTACGTCATGGTTTCTGAAGGGCGTTTCTCGCGCAGATGAAGGATTACCCACCTGGAAGGGCAAATCCATGTTTCCACTTCTTCAGATCAGGGTCGACGAGCTTCCTGTTATTCCTGACCAGTTGAAGGGCATAGCCCTTCTGGTGTTGTTTCACAATGTGGAAAAACATCCCTTTGACGAACCGCACGGTGAAGGATGGTTAATTCGCGAGTATGCCAGCCTCGAAGGGCTTCAGCCATTGCCTGAATTGGACACGCCGTATCGGCCGTTTCCAGTTCAATGGCTGAGTGTCATTGACGATGCTCCAGGATGGGAAGATGCCTGGGATATTATTGATCTCTCTTGCGTAAATGATGATGAGCAGGCCAGTGAGAGTTTTTTTGAAGATTTCAATCGCTACAGGGGAACCAAGGTAGGGGGATTTCCGACTGAGATACAACACGGTGTGGGAATCGAAGAGTTTGTTTTTCAGGTTGGGTCAGAAGAAAAAGTAAACTGGATGTGGGCGGATAACGGTATCGGTTACTTTCACCGGTCATCAGAAGGGGAATGGCGGTTTTCATGTCAGTTCTACTGATGAACTTCCTGCCGGGGGATCGACCACTCGCCCGGCAGTGATTTGTTTCACAAATCCCATCGCGCCTCGACCGTTCAGGATGGTATAACGTCCTGCGGCAACCGGGTTGCCGCAGACAGCCCACATACCTAAAGGTGTATATGAAACAGATTACTTTCAGTGACCTGCAGCAGCAAAGCGAGCAGGCCGCACATTCTCCTCGCTTACGCGCGCACCGTAATTTACACCCTGACCTGAGCGACCCGGTGCAGCGCCTGGCCATTGCAATGGAACCCGGTACCTATGTCCGCCCCCACCGCCATCCGCACACGTTTGAACTGCTGACGGCGCTGAGCGGTCGCTTTCTGGTGCTGAATTTTGACGACAGCGGCAACGTGACCCGGCGCGTGGTGTTAGGCGAAGAGTGTAAAGTCCTGGAGATGGATGCCGGAACCTGGCATGCCGTGCTGTCGCTGGATAAAGGCGGCGTCATTTTTGAGGTTAAACACGGGGGGTATCAGCCCGTGCCCGAGCATGATACCGCCCCATGGTCACCGGCAGAAAACGAGCCCGGCACCGAGAAGCTGATGCAATGGTATGCTCAGGCACAGGTGGGTGACGGTGGTTTTACCCTGTAATTATTCTCTTATGTGCCCGGCGCGCGGAAAGGCGAGCCGGGTAAAGAGATAAGCGATCACCTGAGTCAACTCACCGTACTAAAAAGCCAGTCACGAGCAGTCGACAGCGTCACAAACGGGCCTGCCAGTGTGTTGTTGTGATGGGCAATAATGTCGCTGGCGGATAAACAGTCATTATCCATTGTGGTATGCGCATCTGAAATTAATACCGTCCTGAAACCCAGCTCCGGTGCGGCCCGGCAGGTCGTATCGACGCAAAACTCTGTTTTCATCCCGGCAATGACCAGCTGCTTGATGCCTCTCTGATTAAGTTCACGCAGCAATACCGTATCCCGAAAACAGCTGGGATAGCGCTTGGTGAAAACAACGTCCTGCTTCTTCACGTCCAGTTCAGGTATCAGCTGTGTTAACGGCCCCTTTTCTGAGAAGGGGGAGTCGTCCGGCCCAATATGGCGGGCAAAAAAGACGGGCACCTGCGCGTCTCGGGCGTTGGCAATTAACAAGCGGATATTGGCCAGAACGGCATCGGCGGAGCGAGGGGAAACCGGGCCCCGAAAGAGGCCCTGCTGCATGTCGATAATCAAGAGAGCATTGTCAGATGAAACCATTTTCTTTCTCCATTCAGAGGGTGGTGAACGGAGAGAGATTTCCCCGTCCATGTCGGCGGGGGATTGAGGTTCTGTTTGTCAGTCGTTCACTACAGACACGCTCGCACCGCCGAAGGGTCCGGTGGTGGTGAGGGGGGCTGTTGGCTGAACTGACGTAAACATGTTATGACCTGCGCTGATATATCTTTTAAACCATATCCGGACGAGCCGTTAAACTTTAAAAATTTGCTGCCGATAGTTCTTTTCAATACCATCAATATGCATGTAAAGATGAACAAAATCATATCAGCATATTTGGTAGTTGCGTATTTGTCGGCCGACTTATTGCACAATCCAACTGTGCGAGAGACTGGATAAAAACCGTTGTGTTTCGATAAAAAAAATACAAAAAGGATGTGCGTATGTTGAAAAGATTAGTCGCGGGGCAGATGAGCTTACCGATGACTTTCTGGGGATGGGGAATTTGCGGTAATTTTCTACTGGGTCTCATTGGGCTTGCTGGAGTGCAGACCGGTCACCCGGCCATGGTGCCGCTTTCCTATATACTTAAAGCCATTCTGTTCAGTGCTGTACTTTCCGGCATAACTTTCATTCTGCGTCGAAAAATCACCGTATTGGGTGGGATCGCTTTTTTTATTATCTTGATTCAGGTGATTATGAGTGTAGTGATGACGATTGGCCTTTCCTCGTTATTTTTTGAATAATCACAAGAAAGAGCGTTCCGGTTTGCCAGCAGGATCCCTGACGGTTAGTAACATCGAGAACACGTGCCTCCTTATGGCGAAGGAGGCACGCCGTTGCCGGCTGGATAGCCGATATTATTTTAGGTTGCCGATCTCGCTCAGGAATTCGTCAACCTGCTCGGGCGTCGCCGTGTCTGCCTGGTAAAGGATATCGAGCTTAACGTTCTTCAACCCGCAGAAGCCAAATACCCCTTCGATTATCTGCGTCTGAATCGCCCTCGAGTAGCCGTGTTTGTCGAACCCGGTAAAATCGCTCCCGCCAGTGGCAATCAGGCGGACGGGAACATCCCTTAAGTTGCCCACAATCCGGCCGTCGTCGGCCACCTTATACGCCCAGTTCAGGGTTAACACGCGATCGAACCAGCCTTTCAACAGCGCGGGAACCGACCACCAGTACACCGGGAAGACGAATACCAGCATATCCGCGCGCTCGACGCGCTGTTGCTCGCGCAGAATATCGTCGGGAAGGGCGCTCGGATCGCCGTGATACAAATCGAGATCGGCGTGGGTCATCGACGGATTAAACCCTTCAGCATGCAGATCGGCGATCTCAACCTGCGTACCTTCCTCGCGTAATTTCCCGGCAATGCGGGCTGCCAGCGTATGGGATAAAGAATTGTCGATCGGGTGTGCCGTCACGATCAGCGCGTTTTTAATGGCATGTGTTGCAGACATAGCGACCTCCAGATGGGGGAGAAGTGATGCCTATATTACTATTGGTAACTTAGGTGTCAATCCGCCCCCGGCGATCATTTTGTGCTATTCGCGTAGGTCTCCAGCACCCCGGTCATGGCGCCGCAGAGCATATCTTCTGCCACATTTCGGGCGAGCACGCCGTTGCCCGCCGCGGTGCTGAGCGCCTCCGCCGCGCCAATGATGGCCGTCAGTACCGCTTCTCCCTGAACGCCTTTTAAGACGATAAAAGGAGAAAGCGCGGTGCGCAGGCAGTCGGCACATTCGGCCACGCACGCTTCCCGAAACGTCTGCAGCGCGCGAGAACCGGACAGCGCCGCGGCGATTGGCCCGGTTTCAGGCCCGGCGGCAATCGCACAGTCGATATAGGCCGTGCTGAAAAAGCGGATCGTCTTCTCCAGCGTTTTGCTGTCCACCGCCAGCGTCTCGCGGAATTTTGCCAGCTGCCGATCGCTATAGTCCTGGTACAGCGCCATCAATAGCCCTTCACGATCGCCAAAGTGGTCGTAGGGGATAGGCTTGGTCACGTTGGCCCGTTCTGCCAGATAGCCAAGGGTCAACGCCTCCGTGCCTTGCTGACGCACGATCCCTCGCGCAACCTCCAGCAGCTGCACGCGGCGGTCCTCTTTTCTTAAGCGTTTAACAACCATGCTTGCCTCAGGTCAGTTATCTACTGATGGTAGTTTACACGTTTCCCGTGGCAGGCTGCACGCGTTGTTCAACCGGGCGGATCCGGAACCAGATCGCATACATCGCGGGCAGGAAGACGAGGGTAACGATCGTCCCGCCCAGCGTTCCGCCGATCAGCGTCCAGGCCAGCGTGCCCCAGAACACCGAATGCGTCAGGGGAATGAACGCCAGGACGGCCGCCATGGCGGTGAGTAAGACCGGTCGCGCTCGCTGAACCGTCGCCTCGACCACCGCCTGGAACGGATCGAGGCCGTCCTTCTGGTTATGATCGATTTGGCCGATCAGGATCAGCGTATTGCGCATCAGAATGCCGGAGAGGGCGATCAGGCCGACCAGCGCGTTGATGCCAAACGGCTGATTAAATATCAGCAGGGTCGGCACGACGCCAATCAGCCCCAGCGGCGCGGTTAAGAACACCATGACCATCGCGGAGAGTGAGCGCACCTGCAAAATGATGATCAGCAGCGTCAGGGCAATCATGATCGGGAACAGCGGTAACATGGCCTGCGTGGCTTTACCCGACTCCTCAATCGACCCCGCCATGTCAATGCGGTAGCCAGCCGGCAGCGAATCAACGATCGGCTGGAGCTGCTTCATGATGGCGACCGACACGTCCGGCGGCTGAAGATTGTCGGCGATATCGCCCCGTACGGTAATCGTGGGGGTGCGATCGCGGCGGCGCAGGATCGGGTCTTCCATGCCGACCTCTATCTTGCCAATTTGAGACAGCGGCACGCGCTGTCCCGCATTGCCGACCAGGGTAAAGCCTTCGATTTTTGCCGGATCAAGGCGGATATCACCCGCCGCGCGGGCAACGACGTCTACCGATCGAATACCTTCCCGCACGGAGGTGACAGGCACGCCGGAGAGCAGGAACTGAAGCTGCCCGGCAACGGCGCTGGAGGTTAAGCCGGTCGCCTGCAGGCGGTTCTGATCGAGAGTGAAATGGAGCACCGGAACGCGCGAGCCCCAGTCGGTGTTAACGGTTCGCATCATCGGGCTTGCCTGAAGCACGGCTTTCACCCGTTCGGCGATGTCCTGCACCTGTTTGACGTCCGGCCCCGACACGCGCCAGGCAACCGGGAAAGGCGAGTAGGGGCCAAACACCAGCTGCGTCACCCGCACGCGGGCTTCGGACGCAAGGCCGCTGGCGACGGCCTCCCTGAGCCTGAACTTGAGCGCCTCGCGTGACGTCTCGCTGTCCGTCAGGATCACGATTTTCGCAAAAGAGGGATCGGGCAGCTCGGGGGCCATTGCCAGATAGAAACGGGGCGAGCCCTGACCAATATAGGCCGTGACGATTTTGGCTTCCGGCTGCTTGCCCAGCCACGCTTCTATTTTTGCGGTAGCGGCGCTGGTTTGTGCAATCGAGGTGCCATAGGGCATCTGCACTTCAACCAGCACTTCCGGGCGATCGGAGGTCGGGAAGAACTGTTTTTTTACCAGCCCCATGCCAAGCACGGCCAGAATGAAAATGGCGACCACGGATCCGGCCACGCGCCATTTTCTGGCGATAACGCGGCCAAGCAGCTGGCGAAAACGGTTATAGCGAGGCGTGTTATAGATGGCGGCATGGCCGCCTTCCACTTTGGGGATCGCCGGTAGGATCTTCACCCCCAGATACGGCGTGAACACCACCGCAACAAACCATGAGGCAATCAGGGCGAGGCCGACAATCCAGAACATATTGCTGGTGTATTCCCCGGCGGTCGACTGGGCAAACCCATTCGGCATAAAGCCAATCGCCGTCACCAGGGTACCGGCCAGCATCGGCGCGGCGGTGTGGCTCCAGGCGTAGGCCGAGGCTTTGATTCTGTCGTAACCTTCCTCCATCTTCACCACCATCATTTCGATGGCGATAATCGCATCGTCAACCAGCAGGCCGAGGGCGAGGATCAGGGAGCCCAGCGTGACGCGGTCAAAGTTTATTCCCGCAGCCTCCATCACCACGAAAACGACCGCCAGCGTCAGCGGCACCGCCGCCGCAACCACCACCCCCACGCGCCAGCCCATGCTGACAAAACAGACCACCATGACCACAAGCAGGGCGACGAAGAATTTGATCATAAACTCATCGACCGAGGAGCGGATATTCACGGACTGGTCGGTGACTTTGGTCAGGGTCATGCCAAGCGGCAGGCTATCGTTGATTTTCGCCGTCTCCGCATCCAGCGCTTTACCCAGCGCCAGGCCGTTCCAGCCCTCACGCATGACAACGCCCAGCAGCAGGGCGGGTTCATGCTGATTGCGTATCAGCATCGTCGGGGGATCTTCATAGCCTCGTTCAACCGTTGCCACGTCCGACAGCGTGAGCGTTTTGCCCTGAGCGACTAAAGGCGTATCGCGGATTTTCTGCAGTTCATCGAACGCGCCGTCCAGGCGGATAAAAATCTGCGCGCCCCGGGTCTCAATGGCGCCCGCCGCGGCCAGGGCATTCTGGCCGTTGAGAGCATTGAAAATATCCTGCGGTGAGAGGCCCATCGTCGCCAGACGGTCATGGGAGAAGGCGATATAAATCCGCTCGGCCTGTTCGCCGATAATGTTCACTTTTTTGACCCCGGGAACGTGCAGAAGCTGCTGGCGCAGGCCTTCGGCATCGCGTACCAGCTGCCGCTGCGGTTCGCCTTTTGCTTTCAGAGCAAAGAGGGCAAAGGTGACATCCGAGAATTCGTCATTGATCATCGGGCCGATGACGCCCGCCGGGAGACGCTGGGATTCATCCCCAAGCTTTTTACGCGCCTGATAGAACTCCTCCTGCACCTCAGAAGGCGGGGTCTTGTCCTGCAGTGACAGCGTGATAAATGCCATGCCGGGACGGGTATAGGTTTCGGTACGATCATACCATTTGAGTTCCTGCAGGCGCTTTTCCAGCGGCTCCGCGACCTGATCCTGGATCTCCTGCGCGGTCGCACCCGGCCAGACGGCAATCGCCGTCATCTGCTTCACGGTGAAGGGCGGATCTTCCGCGCGTCCCAGTCCAAAAAAGGCGTAAATACCGGCAATCGTCACCAGAACGATCAGAAACAGCGTGACGGAACGCTCGCGGACGGCCAGCGCTGACAGGTTGAAGCGACTTCCGCTCATGGCGCGTTCTCCGCCGGAGCGGCATGGCGCTGTTCTGCCAGCCTGACAACTTCACCTTCGTGCAGAAGATGGGCCCCTAACGCAACGATCTTCTCCCCGGGCTTCACGCCGCCCGCGATCTGGACCGCGTCTTCGCCCACGCTCAGCACCTTAACCGGTGTCCATGTGACCTTTGCCGGCTGGGCGGAAATGCGCCAGACGCCGGGCCCTTTACCCGCATCGTAGAGTGAGGCCAGCGGGACCTGCATGGCCTGACCTTCCGCTTTCGGGTCTTCAAGGCTGAGCGTGACGGTCGCCCCCAGCGGCGCGTTCGCCAGCTGGCCTGCCAGCACGTAGCGTGCTTCATACGTCCGGGTTGCGGCATCCGCGGAATCAGACAGCAGGCGCAACGTGGCGGTGACCGGGTGCTGTTCACGGCCATAAAGCGTGGCCCGTGCTTCGCTGCCGACGGCAGGGCGCAGCGTCTCCGGAAGCTGCACGAGCGCTTCGCGCTGTCCCGCTCTGGCAAGGCGGATCGCCACCTGTCCGGCGCTGACCACCTGACCGGGTTCTGCAAGCGTCTCCATCACCACGCCGTCTGAATCCGCCAGCAGTATGGCATAGCCCGTGGCATTTTGCGCCACGTTGGCCTGCGCGCGGGCAGCGCTGAGATCCGCCCTGGCCGTATCGGCCGCCGCTTTAATCTGATCGTACTCCGCGGCGGACACCGCGCCGGACGCCACCAGACCGCGATAACGCGCCTCATCGCTGGTGGCTTTTCTCGCCCGCGCCTGGGCAGCATCCACCGCGCGCTGCTGCGCCTGAGCCTGTAATTTCAGGTCAACCGGATCCAGACGCAGCAAGGGCTGGCCCTGTTTGACGGACTGCCCGGTATCCACCAGGCGTTCGAGGATTTTACCCTGAACCCTGAAGCCCAGGTCGCTTTGCGTTCTTGCCACCACCACGCCCGTGAAGGTGCGAGCGGCTGGATTCGCCCTCTCGACGGAGGCGGATCTGACAAGCGGTGGCCTGGTGCGCGGATCGTCACTCGCGGAAATATCGCCGCATGCCGCGAGGGCAAACGGCAGAAGACATATGGCAAGGCGGGCTGAAGTGAGCCTGAGCATGGGAAACCCTTTTGAAGTAACAGGACAGTTTCCGCATTCTGTGATTAGTGACCAATAAAGTCAATGGTCACTAATCAGGGGGCCAGGCTTCTTAGAATCAGTGAGGAGAGAAGTACCGCCGCCGTTGGGGCAGTTTCAAGGTTGTACTGCAGCTGAACGGGGTTAATGTAAGGGCACATCACCATGTAAACGGCACAGGTGACCTCGTCCAGCGGCGTCTTCCTTTCGAACTCTCCAGCCTGTCTGCCTTCGATAATGATGGTCTCAATCAGCTTCAGGAGGCTTTCGGTGTACCTTTCCGTCGAGGGCCACTTCTCCCGTGACGCGACGGCGGCGATGTCGTAGAGCTTGCGATCGTGGAAAAACAGCTCGCTGCCGGCTTCGGTGAGCGACTTAAAAAGACGGCGGAGTTTTTCGCTGGCTGACGGCGCATCCTCAATGGCGGAAAGCACGGCCGCCATGATCAGCTCCAGGCGGTTAGCGCAGATCACTTCGCCGATAGCCTGCTTGGAATCGAAGAACTTATAAATGTAGGATTTTGAAAAACCGATAGATTTCGCCAGCTCGGCGACGGTGGTTTTTTCATAGCCGTAATGGCCGAAGTGCTCAAAGGCCGCTTCGACGATTTGCTCTCTGACAGAATGGTCAAGTGGACCACGTATTGATGGGGCGTTTATAGTTTTAGTCATTATGTAAGCTTAGCGTGACGAGCCAGGGTTGGCAACGAGTGACCGTTTTGTACTTTGGTTACTGTTATGCTGTCTTACGTCGTGAAGACGGGACAATCGGCCAGGTGGAGTAAGTGTATCACTGTTTTTTACGTTAATGTTTTTTAAGCCAGTCGAGAAAAAACTGGCTGAACGCCGTAACCTGAAGCGGCTGCAGCTTGCGCTGCGGGTAAACAAGCTGCAGCCCGACATCTTTGCGATCGTAGCGGCTAAAGCCGGTGAAGCTGTCGGCAAACAGCACCGTGAGTCTTCCGGCGTCAACGTCGTTTTTGACGTCCCACCACGATTTCCCGGCGATGCCCGCTCCGCCCAGGGCCCACTGACGAAGCAATGCCCCGTCGTCGCACACCATGGCGGGCTCGACGCGAACAACGCTTTCCTCTCCCTCATGTTCAAAGCGCCATTCGTTCATCACCACGCCCTGAGACTCCAGCGCCAGGCACCGGTGCCGGGCTAGATCGGCAAACCTGGCGGGGATACCGTGGTCGTTAAGATACGCCCCGGAGGCAACCAGCACCCGACGGTTCGGGCGGATGTTTCTGACGACAAGGCTGCTGTCCGGCAAATTGCCGAAGCGCACACTCATATCCAGCCGGTTAGCGACCAGATCCTCAACGTGTTCTTTTAGCGAGATGTAAAATTTGACGGCAGGATGGTGACGAGAAAATTCGATGACGGCAGGGCTGAGATACTGTCTGCCAAAGTCCGAGGGCGCGGAAAGGCGAATATTGCCGCTGAGCACGCCCTCTTTTTGCGCCAGCAGCGACTCGGCGTAATGCACCTCTTCCAGCACGCGCAGCGCGGCGTGATAAAACTCTTCGCCTGCGCGGGTCAGGGTGAGGGATCGCGTTGAGCGATGAAACAGGCGCGTCTGGTAACGCTCCTCAATTGCCTTCAGCCTGGCGGTCATCGTGGCAGGAGAAAGCGACAGGCGTCGTCCGGCGGCGGAAAGACTTCCGGCCTCGGCGACTTCCACCAGTAAAGCCATGTCTTCGAGTTTACCCATTATTCATCTTTTCCGAAAAGTGCATCTGTTTTTAGCGTAATTATCAAAATCAGATGCGGACTGTAAAGTGATTTCATCCAAACCATAAGGGATGAAAACATGAAACCTGCTTCACTCTTTGAACGCTACAGGCTGGGGTCGCTGGACCTGAAAAATCGTATCGTCATGGCGCCGATGACCCGCGCGCGCTCCCTTCAGCCGGGCAACATTCCCTCCGCGCTGATGGCGGAGTATTACCGGCAGCGGGCCAGCGCGGGGTTAATCATCACCGAAGCCACGCAAATCTCGCCTCAGGGTCAGGGATACTCCTGGACGCCCGGCATCCATTCGCCGGAGCAGGTTTCAGGATGGCAGCTCACGACGGGGGCCGTACATCAGGCGGGCGGGGTCATTTTTTCTCAGCTCTGGCACGTTGGGCGAATGTCGCACGCCAGTTTTCACCAGGACGGTCAACCCGTCGCCCCGTCAGCGCTGGCCCCGGACGCGCAGGTGTGGGTGGTGAATGAGCGTGGAGAAGGCCAGATGGTTGACTGCCCGCAGCCGAGAACGCTCTCACGCAAGGACATTCAGAACATCGTCGCGGACTATCGCCAGGCCGCTTTGAATGCCGTTCAGGCCGGGTTTGATGGCGTGGAGGTCCACGGCGGAAACGGCTATCTGATCGACCAGTTCCTGCGCCAAACCTCCAACAAACGCACGGACGAGTACGGCGGTACGGTGGCTAACCGGATCCGCTTCGCCCAGGACGTGTTAAGCGCGATTGCCGAAGCCATTGGTCACGAACGTACGGGCATCCGTCTTTCGCCGTTTATTACCCAGCGCGGGATGAACGACCCGCAGGTCTCTGAAGCCATACTCGCGCTTGCGGCCTGGTGCGAACAAAAAGGGATTGCGTTTATCCACCTGGCGGAAGCCGACTGGGACGACGCGCCGCAGATTCCTGCGCATTTCCGTCAATCGCTTCGCGAGACCTTCAGCGGCACCCTGATCGTCGCGGGCAACTATGACCTTGCCAAAGCCGAAGAAATTCTGGCGGCGGGCTATGCCGATTTGATTGCCTTCGGACGACCGTTTATTGCCAACCCGGATTTGCCTCACCGGCTGGCGCACCGCTTGCCGCTGGCCCAGGTGCGCGACCCCGCCACGCTGTTTGGCGGCACCGCCACGGGCTATACCGATTACTCAACGTACACCCAGCAGGAGGAAACTTTATGACCCGTAAAACCTTAATTATCGGCGGCGCTTCCGGCATCGGTTTCGCCGTGGGCACCCTGCTTGCCGGGCGCGGCGAGGAGATTATGCTTGCGGGACGCGATAGCGCGAAACTGGACGCTGCACGGCAACGACTGAGCGCTCATGCCGCGTCTGTTAGCACTCTCGTGCTCGATATCAGCCGTGAGGAAGAGCTTGTTGCGCTCAGTGAAACGCTGGGCGAGGTCAATAATATTGTCGTCACGGCGGGTTCACAGGCGCCGGGCGGGCTGCTTTCCGGACTGGATCTCCGTGCGGCAAGACAGGCCTTTGATACAAAATTCTGGGGAAGCCTGAATGTCGCCCGCTATCTCAGCGGGAACATCGCTCCCCGCGGTACGCTGACCTTCACCAGCGGGTTTGTGGCGCGACGCACCGTGGCGGGCGCCATCGTAAAAACAACGATGAATGCCGCCATTGAGGCCGCGACAAAGGTGCTGGCGAAAGAGCTTTCCCCGCTGCGCGTCAACGTCGTGAGTCCGGGGCTGACCGACACGGAAGCGTATGCGGGGATGGACGCCGCCGCGCGGGAAAAAATGCTCGCAGGCGCGGCGGAAACCCTGCCAGCCAAAGCCTGGGGAAGGGCGCAGGACATCGCACAAGGGTATCTTTTCGCCATGGACAATCCGTTTGTCACCGGGTCGGTCATTGATATTGAAGGCGGGGCGTTAATTAACTGACCCCTCATTAATGTGATCCGCAGGGCATCGTCTGCGGGTAACGTAACACTCTGTAGAGAGACATCATGAAATATACGACGTGCTTTCGTCCCGCTATCGCGGCGCTTATTTTTGCTGGTCTGTCGGGCAATGCTATTTCCGCGCAGGGGGAAAGAGTACAGCCGAAACAGCTGATTGTGGACAAGAGCCTGCCCCAGGTGCAATTAAAGACGAATGAAGCCGTTGCCAGAGAATATGCCACGTTCTGGAACACCGGTAATGAAACTCTGGCGCGTGATGCCCTGGCGGCAAACTTTGTTGATAAAACACCGCCGGAAGGCCGTAAGCAGGGGCCGGAAGGCGCTATTTTAGCCTCGCGGGCGTTTCGCACGGCCGTGCCCGATTTGCGCTGCGACGTTGAGCAGATGATTATTTCAGGCGACCGCGTGGTCTCACATTTACATTTTTACGGCACATTCACCGGGACATTTGGCAGGCTGAAAGGAAAGGGGCAGAAAATAGATTTTATCGCCACGGATATCTATGAAATCCGTGACGGTAAAATTGCAGCGAACTGGCATATTGAGGACAACATGACGCTGATGAAACAGCTGGGCGCACTCTAAACGCATCACTCCGGGGCGCCCCGGAGTGATGTAGAAATCTTATAAGCCCAGATCGCTCAGCGACGGGTGATCGTCCGGGCGTCTGCCCAGCGGCCAGTGGAACAGTCGCTCGGATTCTTTTATCGGCATATCGTTTACGCAGGCAAAACGACGCTTCATCAAGCCGTCTGGGTCGAATTCCCAGTTCTCGTTGCCGTACGAACGGAACCAGTTGCCTGAATCATCATGCCATTCATAGGCATAGCGGACCGCGATGCGGTTATCCGTAAAGGCCCACAGCTCTTTAATCAGACGATAATCCAGCTCTTTTTTCCATTTCCTTTCGAGAAACGCCCGGGCCTCTTCACGGTTGGTGGCGAACTCTGCACGGTTGCGCCATTGGGTATCCAGCGTATAGGCCAGCGCGACTTTCGCCGGGTCGCGGCTGTTCCAGCCATCTTCTGCCAGCCTGACTTTTTCGATGGCGCTTTCACGGGTGAAGGGCGGTAAAGGAGGACGTGTGTTCATGGCGGTTACCTCAGTGTGATTTTGTGTAGACAGGTCTGTCTACTTGGGGTAATCTATGCCTGAAAAATAACGCTGTCAACACCCTTTTTGAGGCTGTCGAAAAAATGAAAACCGAACACGCATGCAACGAAACAAAAATTAGCGTCCGGGATAAAATATTACTCACGGCGCACGATCTGTTTTATTCCACGGGCTTCAGGGCGACGGGGGTGGATACGCTGATTAAAGAGGCGAAAGTGACGAAGTTGACGTTTTATCGCCATTTTCCGAGTAAGAGCTTGCTTATTCTCGCCTATTTACACTATCGACATGAAATATGGATTAACTGGTTTGAGGCCACGCTTCGTCGACATCTCGTTGAAGGCCAGACGCCTGCGGACGCTCTATCGGCTACCCTTTATGAATGGTTTATTTCGCCTGATTTCCACGGCTGTGCGTTTATTAATGCCAGCGCCGAAGCCAAATCCGAAGATATTGAAAGCGAAATAAAAGCGATATGCCGCGATCATAAAATCGAAACAAAGAAGATTATTGCGTTGCTGACAAAAATTGCGGATGAGCGCGCCGTCAATGAAATCATGCTGCTCATTGACGGCGCCATTATTCATGCGCAGATGGGCATGGAGACGGATGAGGTCATCGCGTCGTTGAAGAGGGCGCTGGCAGACTTAATCGGGGGCTAGCGAGGATCCCCTTAGTCCTCCAGACGAAGGCTGACAGGTGCATTCAGCATTTGCGAATAACAGTCGGCTGGCGTGCGCCGAGGATGAACAATCCTCGGCCTCAGCATGTGCCGCTATACCATGCTGTAAACCCCCGCTCCCCAGTACCCCTTACCCGGACGAGTCTGTTCTTTCCAGCCTGATGCGATCAGTTCTTTTGCAATGAACCGGTTGATGACCCCGTGCCCCATGAGCAAGACGGGGCCGTCAGAGTCCTTCGCTACATTCACCAGGATTTCTGCCGCCTTAACGGCACGTTCTTTTGCGGCGCTTACGCGCTCTGACTCGCCAGACAGGCCGCAGAGCCAAAGAACGCGAAACAGCGCTGCCCAGTAAAAAGGCGATAGCCGGAACCCCGGAATACGGAACACCGGCAGCTCTGCTTCCCGAAAAACCTCATCAATTAAGCCCGGTTCACACCCCAGCGTTTTCAACGATGAAAGGGCTCGCGGGAGAGGGCTGCTGAGAAACGTCAGTGCGCGGTACGCGAGGATTTGAGCCATCTCCGAAGGTCTGTCGCGGCCCGTTGAAGAGCGGTTATAGCTGTCGATCCATCCCACCATTTCCCTGTACGACACCTTTCCGGCGCCCCTGTATTCGGGTTCGCCGTGGCGCATCAAAATAATTTCCATATGTCTTCATTGCTCACCATCCATTCACCAGAGGCAGACTAGCGCGTTCTCACACTGATGTTCACCCACCCGTTTTGGAGTGTCAGGGCGGTGATCGCACTTATCAGACTTGTCGGTCTGTTAATTAATAAGTAGACTAGCCAGTCTTTTAAATGATCAAAGAGATAATTCAGTGTCAAAAATCACGTCATCTATCACAACACTCTGTCTTTCAAGAATTTTATTGACCTTTTTCTTCTGGATGGCAGGCTTTTATGGGTTGTTCAACTTTGGAGAGATTGTGCTGGAAATGGTGGATGTGGGTCTCCCCTGGCCCGTCTTATTCGCGACAGGCACCATTCTCTGTCAGCTTGTAGGCTCTGCTCTGGTGATTTCGAATTTTGCCGGCTACGGATGGATTGGATCGGCAATGCTGATTGTGTTTACATTACTCACCATTCCGGTGGGGCATCCATTCTGGAAATTTAGCGAGCCCCAGCGCACCCAGGAGTTTCATATCGCGCTTGAACACATAACCGTTATCGGGGGGCTCATGATGAGCATGCTTTTGTCAGGTCGTAAACGATGAGAGAAAAGGTTCGGCAGAAAGGCCGCCCAAAAGATCCGTCAAAGGAGCAGGCGATACTGCAGGCCGCAAGAAGCCTGTTTCTCGAGAAAGGCCTCGATGTCACGACGGAAGAAATTGCCCGCGTTGCCGGGGTGGCAAAAGCCACGCTTTATGCCAATTTCGCGGATAAAGACCTGCTTGTTGAGGCCGTACTCCGTAAGGAATCGGATCTGACCATCAGTGACAGTGATTTTTCCGAGCGGCATCATCTGTCGTTGACCGAGGTCTTAACCGCGTTTGGCAACCGTTTTGTCCGCTTCATCAACCAGCGCGAGCTGACGGGCTGGGACCGCTTAATTGCCTCCGCCGCTATTCGTCATCCGGAGTTACCCGCGCGTTTTTATGCGGCAGGTCCCGGCAGGGCGCAGCAGATGCTGGAGACAATTATCGGTGAAGCCGTTGAAAAGGGCTTACTGATCGCGTGCTCCCCGCGCGAAGCGGCTGACGACCTGGCCGGGTTGTGGCTCGGGATGACAAGCCTTGAGATAAAGCTTGGCGCCAGAAAAAGCTTATCTGATGAAGAAATTGCTCGTCGGGTTACGCATGCGATCGCTGTTTTTATGTGCGCGTATTCAGTGGAAAAGCGCTGAGCATAACCATTTAGAGTAAAGGTAACGGAAATGAGAACACAGAAACGATGCCTCGGCTGCGTGGCTATTGTGGTTGATGACTACGATCGCGCCATTGAGTACTACACAGACAAGCTGGGGTTTACCCTCGTAGAGGATACGCCGCAACCGGGTAAACGCTGGGTGGTCGTCTCGCCCAACCCGGAAAGCGACTGCAATATTTTGCTGGCTCGTGCGTCTAACGAGAGGCAGGAAGGTTTTATCGGTAATCAATGCGGTGGCCGAGTATTCCTGTTCCTTCAGACGGATGATTTCTGGCGCGATTACCATGCCATGAAAGCAAAAGGCGTTCATTTTTGTGAAGAACCTCGTGAGGAAGAGTACGGTACGGTGGTGGTGTTTGAAGATATGTACGGCAACCGCTGGGATCTCTATCAACATGCCCAACGCGGGTGATTACGCGGGATACCTTCCATGACGCTTCGAATTCGACAGGCCACCGGGGCCGATTCAACGCTATTAAGCGCGTTGGGATATCGTATCTATCCCGCGCATTTTCAGCATTTGTGGGTATCAGATGCGGAGATGAAGGATTTTTTGGACGCCGAGTATACCCCTTCCGTCATTGAGCAGAGCCTGTCCGAGAGCCATGTTTCCTGGTTTGTGGCAGAAACCGATCGGCCAGTGGGATTCATGAAAGTGACCTGGGACGCCATGCTTCCGGAAACGGACAAGAGGGGCGTTCTCCTCAACAAGCTCTACCTCGATCCTGCCGAGACCGGCAAGCACTATGGTCAGGACATGTTCAATAAAATTATCGACATGGCCCGAAGCAGGGGAAAGGACTCTCTCTGGCTGGAAGTGCTTGAGCAGAACGCAGGAGCGTACCGGTTCTACCAGAAGCAGGGCATGCTCTGCATTAGGAACGTCCTTTTTGAAACAGCCTCACAGCAGAGCATACTCAAAATTATGGGGATGTCTCTTTAGGGCCTGGGCTCTCGTCCCGCTGTGCCAGCGACAGCGCGCTGGCGCTGGCGGGATCGAACAGCGAGATGCTCTCAATCTGATTGAGTAAAATCACCTTGCGGAATGACATGGCGCTGCGGGGTTCCGAGTCGAGCGTAATGTCATGCTCCGCATACCACCGGCTGTAATTATTCTCGATGCGCAGGTTCATCGTCTTCGCATCCTGGTACCCGCTCAACATTGGGATCAGCACGATATTGGCCGTTTTTTCATATTCCAGCGTCGCGGTGTGGATCATACCCACGTATATCCGCCTCGAGCGGAGCGTGACCTGCGCCAGTTCGCCTTGCTCCATACACTGATAGAGCAGTTGTTCAATCCCGCTCGCCTGCGCAAGCCGTTTGTAGAGCTTTTTCCGGCTCTCGCCGTCCAGCCTGGCGCTGCCTGCCCAGTTAGAGCGGTAGAGGCAAAACAGAATGGCAAACGCCAGCATCACCACCACCGGTGCCTGAATGCCTAAAAAACTCCAGTTCATAAAGTCGATTTGCCAGTCGGTGTATTTCGGTGAGGCAAAGTGGAAGGCGTTGTTGGCGGCGGAAAGGGTGAGCAGCAGCAGCCAGAGCAGCCCCGTAGCAATCACCCCCTGCAGAACGAAAATACAGCCGTAAAGCGCAACGAGAAAATAGACGTCCCAGCCGAAGGAACGCTTGATTTTAAAGCGGGTTGACAGGTCGCGGCTGGTGTACCAGTACCCGCAGACCATCAGCACCATAAATATCGCCGTTCCCATATCAGGCCCTCTTCAGCGCGTTAACGTGACGCAGAAAGTCCTGCCGCACCTCGTTGCTCTTGTAGTTCACCGAGGCGTTCCCGTCCTGGTCGATAATGATGCGGTCGCCATCTTCCACGGCTTCAATAATTTCCTGCTGACTCATCACCTGCAGTAAGGATTCCGGGCTTGAGAAGAGGGAGAGAAAGAAACGTTTCATGTCAGGCATCCTTATGAATAAAAAGGATAAGCCTGGAGGATGACCGCAGAATTTGCCTTAAGGATAACCTGAAAGTGAAAGCCGGGTGGCGGCTACGCCTTACCCGGCCTACAAAACCGTCAAATGATCGAGTTATCAAGTTTTTGATATTTATGGGTAATAAAAAATAAATTTGCACAAACTTGGACAAATAACGTTAATTGTGTAAGTTTTAAGTATGCGATTACGCCACGTTGTTTACAGCCAGGATGTGACCCATGAGCACTTTGCCCTCTGTCGTGAGTCGGTTTGTTGAGTACTACGCCGCACTGGATAGCCAGCCGCCGTCCGCGCTGGTCGGGCTTTACCATTCAAATGCCACGCTTGTCGATCCGTTCGGCGAGCACGACGGTATCTTTGCGCTTCAGCGCTATTTCACCCATCTGCTGGCCAACGTCGAGAACTGCCGTTTTTCTATCGACCCGCCGCTCTGCAGCGGGAACCGGTTTGTTGTCACCTGGGTGATGCACTGGTCGCATCCGCGCATTGCCGGAGGCGAACCGCTCGATCTGCCGGGGTGCTCGGTGGTGGAGACGGAAAACGATCTCATCACCCACCAGCGCGACTACTACGATGCGGGAGAGATGATCTACGAACATCTTCCTCTGCTGGGCTGGGCGGTACGCGGCGTGAAGCGGAGGGTCAAATCATGAAGACGGTACTGATTACCGGTGCAAGTTCGGGCATTGGCGCCGGGCTGGCGAAATCCTTCTCCGTTGACGGCTATCATGTGATTGCCTGCGGGCGCGATCCGGCGCGTCTGGAAGCGCTGCATCAGACCTGCCCCAATCTCACCGTTCGCCTGTTCGATATGACAGACCGGGAGGCCTGCCGACAGGCGCTGACCGGCAGCTACGCCGATCTGATTATTCTCTGCGCCGGTACCTGCGAATACCTCGACGGTGGCGTGGTGGATGCAGCGCTGGTGGAGCGGGTCATGAACACCAATTTCCTCGGGCCGGTGAACTGCCTTGAGGCGCTGCAGCCGCAGCTGGTTCGAGGCAACCGCGTGGTGCTGGTGAGCTCGATGGCCCACTGGCTGCCTTTCCCCCGCGCAGAGGCCTACGGTGCGTCCAAAGCGGCGCTGAGCTGGTTTGCCGAAAGCCTGCGCCTGGACTGGGAGCCAAAAGGGATTACCGTCACGGTTGTCTCTCCGGGCTTCGTCGATACGCCCCTGACGCGGAAAAACGATTTTGCCATGCCGGGTCGGGTGACCGTCGATGAGGCGGTGAAGGCGATCCGTATCGGGCTGGCGGCCGGGAAAATGCACATCGCGTTTCCTGCCGGATTTGGCTTCATTTTGCGGCTGCTCTCAGGGCTGCCTGCTTTTCTTCAGCGCACGCTGCTGCGCAGGATGGTGCGTTCATGAACATTGCAATTATCGGCAGCGGCATTGCCGGGCTGACGTGCGCCTGGCGACTGGCCGGGCACCATCAGGTGACCCTGTTTGAAGCGGGATCCACACCGGGCGGCCATACCGCAACGGTTGACGTGACGACGCCACAGGGCACATACGCGATCGATACCGGGTTTATCGTCTACAACGACCGCACCTATCCGCGCTTTATGGGCCTGCTCAGCGAGCTGGGTATCAGCGGGCAAAAAACCCAGATGAGCTTTTCAGTACACAACCCCGAGACGGGTCTGGAATACAACGGGCACACCCTGACGTCGCTGTTTGCCCAGCGCCGAAATCTCGTCAATCCGACATTCTGGCGGCTTCTCGGTGAAATCGTCCGCTTCAATCGTCTGGCAAAACAGGCGCTGGACGGGGAAGTGGAGCCGAACGCCACGCTGCAGACGTTTCTGGACCAGCACGGCTTTACGCCGTTTTTTGCGCGCCACTATATTCTGCCGATGGGGGCCGCCATCTGGTCATCCTCGCTGCAGGAGATGAAGCGTTTCCCGCTGCCGCTCTTTTTACGTTTCTTCCAAAACCACGGTCTGCTGGATATCACCCATCGCCCGCAGTGGTACGTGGTGCCGGGCGGCTCGCGAGAGTATATCCGCGCGATGCTGGACAAACTGGGCGATCGGCTGACGGTGCATCTCAATTCACCGGTTCAGCGGGTGAGCCGCCACGAGGACGGGGTCACGCTCCAGCTTAAAAACGGCAGCCATACCTTCGACCAGGTGATATTTGCCTGCCACTCCGGCAGTGCTCTGGCGATGCTTGACGACCCGACCTCCGCAGAGCGCGAGGTGCTGGGCGATATCGGCTGGCAGCGCAACGAGGTGGTGTTGCACAGCGACCCGCGCTGGCTGCCGGTGCGGCCGCGCGCCTGGGCGAGCTGGAATTACCGGCTGAGCGCGCAGGCGCAGGCCAGCGCCTGTGTGACCTACAACATGAACATTCTGCAGGGGCTGCCTGCGGGCAGCCCGCTGTTCTGCGTCACCCTGAACCCGGACGCGGCGGTGGATGAGCGCTTCGTTCTGCAACGCTTCGTTTATGAGCATCCGCTGTTTAACCCGCAAAGCTGGCGGGCGCAGGCGCGGCGCGGCGAGATCAACGGTCACCGGCGGAGCTGGTTCTGCGGAGCCTATTGGTACAACGGTTTTCATGAAGACGGCGTGCGCAGCGCGCTGGACGTGGTCAACGCGATAGCGGCCGGAGAGGGGAACTGAGATGAACAGCTGCCTCTATCACGGCGTATTGCGCCACCGCCGCCTTCAGCCGAAAACCCATGAATTTCGCTACAGCGTCTTTATGGCCTGGCTGGATCTTGATGAGCTGCCGCTGCTGGCGTCTGTCGGCGTGCGCCGCAATCGCTTTGCCGCCGCCGCGTTCCATGACGCGGACTATCCGCTCGGCACCCCGCTCAAAGAGAACGTGCTCAGCAGGCTGGAGAGCCTGACCGGGGAACGGCCGGACGGGCGGGTCATGCTTCTGACGCAGTTGCGGTATTTCGGGTTTCATTTTAACCCGGTCAACTTTTACTACTGCTATGACGGGAAGGGGACTCTGCGCTGGGTACTGGCGGAGGTTCGCAACACGCCGTGGAACGAGCGTCATTATTACGCGGTCGACGGGCAACATGCCCAGCCCACGGAAAAAGCGTTTCACGTTTCCCCCTTCAACCCGATGGACATGATCTACCACTGGCGCTTCAACGATCCGGATAACACGCTGCATATGCACATTGAAAATCATCAGGAAGCGAAGGTGTTCGACGCCACGCTCGCCCTGCGCCGGGAGCCGCTGACCCGTCCGGCACTGCGCGCGCTGCTGCTGCGCATCCCGCTTATGACCCTAAAAACCGTTTTCGCCATTTACTGGCAGGCGCTGAGGCTGTGGCTCAAGCGCGTGCCGCTGTATAACCATCCCGTCAGCAGGAGTGAACGCTCATGACCGATCCCGTCTTTGCGTTAGAACCCGATATCCCGCGCAACGTCCGCCTCGCGCGATGGCTGCTGTTTCGTCTGTTAAGCGGCATCCGCGGTGGTTCGCTCACCCTGCGTGAAGGGGCGCAGACCTTCCATTTTGGCGAGACATCCTCCGCGCTGCACGCCGACGTGCAGATTCTCACGCCCGCCGTCTACTGGCGCGTCTTAACGGGCGGGAGCCTTGCCGCCGCTGAAGCCTGGATGGACGGCGAATGGGAAACCGCGCAGCTCACGCCGCTTCTGCAAATCCTGGCCCTCAACGGCGAGGTGCTTGGCCGTCTTGAGAAAGGGTTCCGGCTGCTTGGCCGACCGCTGGAGCGTTTGCGCCACTGGACGCGGCGTAACTCCCGCGCGCAGGCGCGTGAAAATATTGCCGCCCACTACGACCTGGGCAACACCTTCTATGCCCATTTTCTGGACAGGGAACTGCTTTACTCCAGCGCGCTCTTTACCTCAGACGAGCAGGATCTCACGACGGCTCAGCAGGCCAAAATGGCGCGCCTGTGCGACCAGCTGGCGCTTAGCGAGGCCGACCACCTGCTGGAAATCGGCACCGGCTGGGGGGCGATGGCGGAATACGCGGCCCGTCATTATGGCTGTCGGGTGACTACCACCACGCTGTCGCAGGAGCAATACGTCTGGGCAACCGAGCGGATCGCCCGCGCCGGGTTGCAGGATCGTGTTGAGGTGCTGCTCTGCGACTATCGCGACCTCACCGGGCAGTACGACAAGCTGGTCTCAATAGAGATGATTGAAGCCGTCGGGCAACGCTATCTGCCTACATTCTTCCGGACCTGTCAGGCGCGGCTGCGCCCGGGGGGACGAATGGCGATTCAGGCCATCACCATTCAGGACCAGCGCTATCGCGACTACAGCAAAAGCGTCGATTTTATTCAGCGCTACATTTTCCCCGGCGGCTTCCTGCCGAGCATCACCGCGATGAACGAGCTGATGACGCGCCACACCGATTTCGTGGTGCGCAATCTCTTCGACATGGGGCCGGACTACGCCCGCACGCTGGCGCACTGGCGGCAGCGCTTTGTCCACGCCTGGCAGGAGATTGAAAAGCTCGGCTTTGATGACCGGTTCCGCCGCATGTGGCTTTATTACTTTGGCTACTGTGAAGCCGGGTTTAACGCCCGCACCATCAGCGTGGTGCAGCTGACCGCAGAGCGCGTATGAGACGATATCTTCAGGTCTTCCTGCTGGCCGTCGCGTTCGATCTCTACTGGGCGCTGGTGGTGCTCTTTCGCGAACAGGGCCTGATTATCTGGCTCGCGCTGGCGATCCTCGCGTGCCTGCTCTTGCCGTCTGTATACCGTTTTTACGCCATTGGGCTGGCCGCGGCGGGCAGTTTGCTGGATACGCTCTGGGCGCTGACGGGGCTGATCGCCTTCACGGGTGATGCCCTGATGCCGCTATGGATGGTGGCATTATGGCTGATGTTCGCCACCGTCTGGACGCAGCTTACGCGCACCACCACGTTGCCCGGCTGGCTGCTCACCCTGCTGGCCGCCGTAGGAGGGCCGGTGGCGTACCTGATTGGCGAGCGGCTGGGTGCCATCACGTTTCTGGAGCCGACCTTTATCGTCGTCAGCTGGATGGCGCCGGGCTGGCTGGTGTTGATGCTGTTTTTCCACCTGCTGATGGGGAGACAAAAATGAGAGCTGCGGTTTTGTTGCTTTGTCTGACGCTGGTTGTTCCTGTTGCTCAGGCCGCCGACTGGCTGGCGTGGCGGAAGGTGGGTGACGCCACGCTCACCTGGGGGCCGTTCACCGTCTATACCTCCCAGCTGCGTACGCCGGACGGGCGTTACGGTCGGGAGAACCAGGATCAGGCGCTGATTATTACCTATGCGCGCGATATCGATCGCGATGAGCTGGTCGAGGCGACCCGCGACCAGTGGCAGGCGCAGGGGATCCTGCAACGGGAACCCCGAAGCGAAGCCTGGTTACAGATGCTCCGCTCTCTGTGGCCGGATGTCCGGCAGGGCGCACAGCTGGCGTTTGTGCTCGACGACGGGCAGGGGCAGTTCTGGTATCGCGCGTCAGCGGCGCAAAAAGCCTTTATTCCACTCGGACCGCGTCAGTCAGAAGCGTTCAGCACCCGCTTCCTGGCCATCTGGCTCGACCCTCGTACGCAATACCCTGAGCTGCGTCAGCAGTTAATCGGAGGCCAAAAATGAAACGTATCCTGATGATGGCGCTGGCATTGACGATGCTGCTGGCAGGCTGTAGCACGGAGGTGACCGAGTATCGCCAGCAGCAGCCGCGGCTGGATATCTTCCACTACTTCCAGGGCAAAACCGAAGCGTGGGGGATGGTGCAGGATCGCAGCGGCAAGCAGATCCGCCGCTTTCACGTTGAGATTGCCGGGGACGTTATCGGCGATACGCTGACGCTGAACGAGCACTTCGTTTACGACGACGGCGAGAAGCAGCAGCGGGTCTGGCATATCCGCCGCGTGGGGAGCGATCGCTACGAAGGCACGGCGGGGGACATTGAAGGGGTAGCAACGGGGCAGGCCGCCGGCAACGCGTTCAACTGGCATTACAGCATGAACGTGAAGGCCAACGGCAAAACCTGGCTGCTGAATTTTGACGACTGGATGTACCTGCAGGATGAGAACCATCTGTTTAATAAAACCGAGATGAAGAAACTGGGCGTCACCGTCGCCACGGTAACGCTGTTCTTTACCCGTAAGACCTCAGCTTAGTCGCGGACGCTGCCGGTTTTGCTGCTGGAGTAGATGAAGTACAAGGCAATCCCCAGGCATACCACCGCGCTCAGACGGCTCGGTGAAAACGAAATGGCGGGATTGCCCAGCCAGCCAAAGTTATCAATCAGCATACTCATGGCGAGCTGGCCGAATATCACCGCCACCGTGGCGACGGCGGTGCCGATCCGCTGTACGGCGAGCACCATTATCACGATATAGGGCACGCCAAACATCGCCCCGAGGAGCTGCCATTTCGGCACGTCCAGCAGCGTGACCGCCTGCTTAGGCTCAAAGAAGAAAATGAGCAGGGCGGTCACCAGCGCGCCGACGGAAAACGTTAGAAACGCGCTCTTGAAAACGCCCACGCTGCTGCCGAGCTGCCCATTAATTGCGGCCTGTATGCTCAGCGTCGCGCCGCCGCAGATGGCCAGAATTATCATCATCAGTGTCATGTGTTTACCCCTTTGCGACCAGTACCAGTGCGGCAATAATAAAAACCAGCGCCACGATGCGTCTTGCGTTTATCTTCCTGTGCGGCGTACCCAGCAGGCCAAAGTGGTCAATGATCAGGCTTTTAAAAACCTGACCTGCCAGAATGCCAATCATCGTCAGCGCGATGCCGATAGTCGGCGTGGCGAGCGTCAGTATGACGACGTAGATCGGACCCAGCACCCCGCCGAGGAGCTGCCAGCCGGGCTGTGCGAAAAACGACGGGCTGTTGCGCGGGCTGAAAAACAGCATCAGCAGAAACGTCAGCGCGGCGCCGACGCCAAAAATGCTGAACGTCGCCCATAAATCCCCGACTTTTCCCCCCAGGGGGCCCAGCAGTCCCGCCTCGACGGAGAGGCCCATCCCGCCAGCAATCACCAGTAAAATCAAAACCAACTGCATTCTTCTTCCTCCGTTTTCAGGCGAAGAAGATTACGTGGGTTGTGCAATGAGAAAAATGCCATAATGCTGGAAACACCTTTGCAGGATATGCATTAATGGTTGACGCCAGCAACATCAACATCCGCGCGCTGCTGATCTTTATCGACGTGTATGAAGCGCAGAACTTCTCCGTCGTGGCGCGGCGGCAGGGGATATCGGCCTCGCAGATATCGCGCGTGATCCACCAGCTCGAGGATGCGCTCGGGCAGCAGCTTTTCTATCGCAATACGCGGGCCGTCATTCCCACGGAAAGCGGTCATCTGTTTATTCGCTACGCCCGGTCGATGGCGGAAAACCTGGAAGAGGCGCGCCGGGAGCTGGACGCGCGTGCGGTGGAGCCGTCCGGTGCGATCCGCATTAACGGACCGGTGTTTTTCGGCCAGAAGCACATAGCCCCAGGACTTCCCGGCCTGTCGGCACGCTATCCTCGCCTGAGCGTAGAGCTGACGCTGACCGATGATTTCATTGACCCCCACCGGGATGCGGCAGACCTTATCTTCCGCATTGGCGTGCTGACGGACTCGTCGTTTCGCGCGCGGGTGTTTGGGCAGCAGGTGTACCATCTGGCCGCGTCGCCAGACTACGTGCGTAAACACGGTGCGCCAGAAGTGCCGGACGATCTGAACCGCCATCATTGCCTGGTGTATCGCGGATCGTCAGGGCCTAACCGCTGGCTGTTGCGCAGGGCGGGCGAGGCGTGGACACACTATCCCGTGACGCCATTGATGACCTCGAATAATGCGGAAGCGTTGCTGGCTGCGGCGCGGGGAGGGATGGGGATTGTGCTGTTTCCGGACTGGCTGGTGAGCGAGCCGCTCCAGCGCGGTGAGCTGATTCCGCTCCTGCCCGCGCTGGAGTGCGCCATCACTACGGAACAACAGGCTATCGCGGCGATCTACCCTGATGCCCGACATCCGCCCCTGAACGTCAGGGCGGTGATTGATTATTACGTCGAGCGATTTGGTACGCCGCTGTACTGGCAGCGTAAGGGGATTACGCGCCAAGCTCCTGGCGGATAATTTCTGCGCCAGCGCTGAGTGCTCTAAGCTTGCCGTTGGCAACCTGACGGGAGAGGGGCGCCATGCCGCAGTTGGTTGACGGATAGAGCTTGTCGGCGTCGACAAACTGCAGCGCTTTTCGCAGCGTATCGGCCACTTCCTCCGGCGTTTCAACCGTGTTGGTTGCCACGTCGATCGCCCCAACCATCACTTTTTTACCGCGGATCAGCTCCAGCAGATCCATCGGCACGCGGGAGTTGTGGCACTCCAGGGAGATGATGTCGATGTTAGAGGTCTGCAGCTTAGGGAAGGCCTCTTCGTACTGGCGCCACTCCGAGCCGAGCGTCTTTTTCCAGTCGGTATTGGCCTTGATGCCGTAGCCGTAGCAGATGTGGACCGCGGTTTCGCACTTCAGCCCTTCAATGGCGCGCTCCAGCGCGGCGATGCCCCAGTCGTTGACCTCATCAAAAAAGACGTTAAACGCCGGTTCATCGAACTGGATAATGTCCACGCCTGCGGCCTCTAACTCTCGCGCTTCCTGGTTAAGGATTTTGGCAAATTCCCAGGCCAGCTTTTCGCGGCTTTTATAGTGCGCGTCGTACAGGGTGTCGATCATGGTCATCGGCCCCGGCAGGGCCCATTTGATCGGCTTGTCCGTGAGCTGGCGCAGGTACTTTGCATCGTCGACGAAGACCGGTTTCTGGCGCGCGACGGCGGAGACCACGGTCGGCACGCTCGCGTCATAGCGGTTACGAATGCGCACCGTCTGGCGGTTCTCAAAATCGACGCCGCTCAGGTGTTCAATAAAGGTGGTGACGAAGTGCTGGCGGGTCTGTTCCCCGTCGCTGACGATATCGATTCCCGCGCGGATCTGCTCATCCAGAGACAGGCGCAGCGCATCCTGCTTGCCTGCCAGCAGTTCCTGATCCTGCAATTTCCAGGGTGACCAGAGCGTTTCAGGTTGCGCAAGCCAGGTCGGCTTAGGCAGGCTGCCAGCCGTTGAAGTCGGGAGCAATGTTTTCATAATAAAAGACCTTTTTTAATGTATTAAAGCGTGTAGTTATCAGACCACTGCTCAAGAATGTGTTTGTAAGGCTTAATAAAGTACTCTTCGGTAAACCGACCCTGTTCAATCGCCAGGCGGCTTCGCTCTTCCCGGTCATACACAATTTTGGTTAAGGAGTGATCCTGCTGGTTCAGATCCGGTCGGTAGCACAGTCCCGCCGCCGAGTTGGCGTTATAAATTTCCGGGCGATAGATCTTCTGGAACGTCTCCATCGTGCTGATGGTGGCGATCAGTTCGAGGTCGGTGTAATCACTCAGCAAATCCCCGGTAAAGAAGAACGCGAACGGCGCCACGCTGTGTTCCGGCATGAAGTAGCGCACGCTCAGGCCCATCTTCGCGAAGTACTGCTCCGTAAGCGATTCGCCATCCGGCTGGTACTCAACGCCCAGTACGGGGTGCTGGTTACCGGTGCGGCGATAGGTATCTTTGCTGGAGACGCTCAGGCAAATCACCGGTCCTTTTGTGAAGTTCTCTTTGTATTCAGGTGAACTCACAAAATGGCGGAAGATATTGCCGTGCAGTTCGCCAAATTTTTCCGGAATGCTGAAGTGCTGCTGGTTCTTGTTGTGCTCCAGCAGCAGCACGCTGAAATCATAATCCCGCACGTAAGACGAGAAGTTATTCCCGACGATGCCAGGGATACGCTGGTTGTTTTTCTTGTCGACAATGGTGGTTTGCAGTATCTCAATGGCCGGGAACGGCTTTTCCGCGCCAATATTCAAATCGACAGAGATGATTTCAAGCTCAACCGCATAGCGATCGGCGTTTGGGTTATCCCAACACGCTAAGGCGTTAAAGCGGTTGTTGATCATCACCAGGGTATTGCGCAGATTCTCCTGACGTTTTTCCCCGCGCGCCAGGTTGGCGAAGTTGGTGGTCGTACGCGTATTTTCTGACGGGTTGTAATTCTCATCGAAGCAACTGCGCTTAAGGGTATATGTGAAAGCTTTGCTCATTGTGGTTATGCATCCTAAGTTCATGTTGCTAAGAAGTTACCAATGCATAATTTATGCCTGAGCCCGTGGCGCAGGGGAAGTGACTTAATTTCAATGCAACATGAGGGAAGTTCATGAACGGACTGCGATGGTTATCTGCTTCGTGATTGTTCAGGCGGCGCTGGGAAGAAATAGGCTGGTTGCAATTACAACCAGCAATGGATGTTGCGGATTTCAGTTCATTGTATCAATCAGCGCGGACAACATTTCGCTGAAGTTAACATGTGATTCAATGGCAAATTCGGTCGATGCCTTATCACGGATCTCGAAACAGTCATCTTTGAAGTTGTAGGCAAACACGGACATAGCATCTTCACCAATGAGTACCTTGTCAGTAAGGTTTGGATCAACATAGATGTCGTTGTCACGTATTTCAACGTTTCGAATGTAGATATTCGACCATACGGGTTCACCGTTTTCCGCCTGCGCCAGGCTGTACAGCGTCAAACCGTTATACTCAAGTCCATCCATGATTTCGAACATACCAGAGTAGTCCAGCCGGTTAATCATCAGGCGTTGGATATCCTCGTAAACTCTTCTCTTCTGAGCATCCCATTCAGCAGGGGCGGCGTTGCGCATCAAATCTGCTATTACGTCTGGATCTACTGGGTTCGCTACGGGGAAATTATTGTCAACCAGCAATGTTTTAAGGATATTTGGGGTGAAATAACTCTTCAACTGAGCGGGAAGCAAAGCAGGCATTGCTATTGTTCTTCCTTCTTCGTCGCAAAACTCGACAAGATAGGCCAGCGTCGGGGTATTGAAAACCATAACAATCGTACCAATAGTCCCTTTTACCAGCCCTTCATTCGGTAAATCCTCTCCTAAAACCACAACGTCTAATTCGGCTCTTTTCATTTGTATTTTCTCATTTAACGAATAGGGTTGTCAGGCGAGGAACTAACGCGTCTGTTTCATACATCCAGCCAGTACGCACGATTGCTGTTTCACCGTTGACGCCTAAAATGGGCATTTCGACAGCCATTGTTTGACCGTAACTATTTGCCTGCAAAACTTTTGCTGGGGCCAATAATACGCCGTCCTGAATTCTTGCGGCTAAAACATCTGCATTAGTTGGGTTGTATCCCAGCGCTGACTCAAACACTCGGGCTTTGTGTCCTCCAGTAGGATGTGTTGAATCTAAAGCATAAGCCGCGAGTTTTTTCGGGTCGACAACCGCGTGTTCAGCATTCACTAGTGTGCCGCTCTGAGAGGTGAAACCTTTTACATATGGGCTCTCAAATGCTGGTATTTTACTGAGCCCCGATATTTCATCTATTTCGCTTAAAGGATTTAACCTGCCCATTGTTAATCCTGCCGCAACGGAGGCGCTCGCAATGATTAACCCTTTGTTGTTCATGACTTGCTCATAACCTGCTGGAGCATCTCCGCCAAGCTGCAGCGCGGTTTCATGAAACCCTGTAATATTGCCGTTATAAATACCACCAGCGGCGAGCAGACGACCCACAGCTTTACTGTTCAGCGTTTTCTCCGACGGTGCAGAGGTTGGCGCGTAATAATCATAATGCATCCGTTGAGTAGGAGCGGGCTTCCTGCCTTGCCGATCGGCAATAACGTGCCGGTAGGCACTCAGGATTTCGTCCTTATACCATGCATGCCACGATGAGGAAGTAGGGGTAAAAATTAGCTCGCCGTTATTGTCGATATAAAACGGGTTCCGGTCGCTGCTCCAGCGCCTGGAGGTATCCACACCAACAAGCCAACCAATTTTCAGCTCGTGTTTTACTTCGTCATAAATGGGATCTGCGTCGCTGCGATACCTGCGTTCATACGGTCTTTGATGTGGGGATACGCTATATTTTTTCTTGGGGAGACCAAAAGTAAGACTGTGACCGTTCGCTTCATAAGAGAGATCGTAATAAATACATGCCTCTCTCAGCGAGCCCGCAGGCGTCAGAATATATTGAAAATCTTCAGGGTCTAATCGCCGTGTTAATTCATGTGACCTGTAGAGTCGAAACATATGAAATCCTTATCCTTTATTTTTGTGTGGATTCTCCGCCTCGACAGTTTAAAAATCAACCGATGAACACAGTGAATTTTTAACAATTCAGTGCTGTTCATGAATAGAAGCAGACAAAAAATGTAAATCACAGTCTCCTGAAATGCGCTATGAATATACCAACGCCTGTAGTGGGTACAGATATAAACCTCACATCATATTTATGAACGGCTCATTTTTTAAGAAAATGACCTGGTAATTTTTAACCACTATTCACGCATTACCATTCGTAGAAGCTGCATGAAGAATGAACCAGACTCCGGCAGCAAAACGCCATGCCTGCTTCTCTGGCACACGCTCCGCAATTCCCGCTATAATCCCCAAAATTTCCAACCGGTTTAGAAACAATCATGACAAAACTCACCTTACAAGAGCAGATGCTGAAAGCGGGCCTCGTCAGCAGCAAGAAAGCGGCGAAAGTGCAGCGCACGGCAAAGAAATCACGCGTTCAGGCGCGTGAGGCTCGGGAAGCGGTAGAAGAGAACAAGAAGGCCCAGATCGAGCGTGACAAGCTGCTGAGCGAGCAGCAGAAGCAGGCCGTGCTGGCGAAAGAGTTTAAGGCGCAGGTGAAGCAGCTGATCGAGATGAACCGCATCACCGTCGCAAGGGGCAACATTACCTTTAACTTCACCGACGGTAATCTGATCAAAAAAATCGAGGTGGACAAGCAAACCCAGGCTCAGCTGATCAACGGCCGTCTGGCGATTGCCCGCTTGGTCATCAACGCCAGCGGCGACTGTGAATACGCGATTATCCCGGCGGTAGTGGCCGATAAAATTGCCCAGCGCGATGCCGACAGCATCGTGTTAAACAGCGCGCTCAGCCAGGAAGAGCAGGACGAAGACGATCCGTACGCGGACTTCAAAATCCCTGACGATTTGATGTGGTAAACCACATTCAGAACGGGGCGGCGTGGCGGGCGTTAACCGGCTCGCCGCTCACGGGATGAATAAAATTCAGCTCGCAGGCATGCAGCATCAGCCGGGGCGCGTCTTCAGCGCCCGGCACGTCAAGACCGCCATACAGATCGCAACCCAGAATCGGGTGCCCCAGCTGCTGGCAGTGAATGCGCAGCTGATGGGTTCGCCCGGTCTCCGGGATCAGTTTCACCCGCGTTAACGGTAATCCCGCCCCCTGATAAAACCGTTCCACGACCTGGTAGCGGGAGCGGGCGGGTTTACCGGTAATGGCGCAGATCGACATCAGCGGGAACAGCGCCGGGTCTTTGGCAATCGGGGCGTCAATAACCCCTTCATCATTTTCCACGTGGCCGCAAAGCAGGGCGCTGTAGACTTTCTCCACGCTGCGCTGGCTAAACTGCTGGCACAGCGCTGCGTTGATGGCCTTATTGCGCGCAACCACCATCAGCCCGGACGTGCCAAAATCCAGACGGTGCACCAGCGTGCAGCCCGGGAACGCCTGAACCAGACGATAGTGGACGGAATCAAGGTTTTGCGGATTTTTGCCCGAGAGGCTGAGCAGGCCGGAAGGCTTGTCGATCAGCAGCAGATGTTCATCCTGCCAGAGGATATGAATGTCATCGTGACACGGTGGGGCAATAAAAGAATCAATGATCGCAGACATCAGGCCGCCCGGCTGGAGAGTGGGAGCGGATGATAGCGAAATGCGGGGGAAAAGAAAAACCCTCCCACCGGGCGGTGAGAGGGTGAAGTCTTACGCTGCAACCAGGCTGTCGATGGCGGCTTTCGCGTCGGTCTGCGCTTTGGTCGCCACTTCAGGACCGTAAGCGATACCTTCCGCGAACACGAAGTTCACGTCAGTGATGCCGATGAAGCCCAGGAACAGGCTCAGGTACGGCGCAACCAGGTCGGTTGGGGTGTCTTTATGGATACCGCCACGGCTGGTCAGTACGATCGCACGCTTGCCTTTCACCAGACCTTCCGGGCCGTTCTCGGTGTAACGGAAGGTTACGCCAGCGCGCGCCACCAGGTCGAAGTAGTTCTTCAGCTGGGTTGGGATGTTGAAGTTGTACATTGGGGCGTTGATGACGATAACGTCATGCGCCTGCAGCTCAGCAATCAGCTCGTCGGACAGGGCCAGCGCTTCCTGCTGACGCGGGCTCAGCGGTGCATCGCTTGGGCGCAGCGCGCCAACCAGCTCGCCATCGAGCACAGGAATGGGGTTTGCAGCCAGGTCACGCACGGTGATTTCGTCAGCAGAATGCTGTTCACGCCACTGTTCAACGAAGTAATCAGACAGCTGACCAGACTGAGAGTACCCTGCCAGAATGCTGGATTTCAAAACTAATACTTTGCTCATGGGTGATTCCTGTTGTTGCATTTGATTGAAGGGGGTTGCCCCGTTGCTTGTTGACACTCTATTCACAATCCTGCCACAGAGATAGCGCAATATATCGAAGCCTATGTTCGAATTTTTTGAATAAGGCACGAAAGGCGTCAGTGTGGTACTCTATAGCAATCATTAAAAAGAGAGTTTAACAGGGCGTGTACTGCCCTTTAACGCTATGACAGAACAACAAAAATTCACCTTCCCGATGCTCCTGCAACAGCTCGATTCTCTGACGCTGCGCGATAAACAGCGCTTCGCCCGCCGTCTGCACGGCGTCAAGAAGGTTAAAAATCCTGATGCTCAACAGGCCATTTACCAGGAGATGGCGAAAGAGATTGAACAGGCGGCAGGGAAGGTTGTGCTGCGCGAAGCTGCGCGCCCGGCAATTACCTACCCGGAAAACCTGCCCGTCAGCCAGAAGAAACAGGACATTCTTGAGGCCGTACGCGACCACCAGGTGGTGATTGTCGCGGGTGAAACCGGTTCGGGGAAAACCACCCAGCTGCCGAAAATCTGTATGGAGCTGGGCCGCGGGATAAAAGGCCTGATTGGCCATACCCAGCCGCGTCGTCTGGCGGCGCGTACCGTCGCGAACCGTATTGCCGAAGAGCTGCAGACGGAGCCGGGCGGCTGCATCGGCTACAAGGTGCGCTTCAGCGACCACGTGAGCGATAACACCATGGTCAAGCTGATGACCGACGGTATTCTGCTGGCGGAAATTCAGCAGGATCGCCTGCTGATGCAGTACGACACCATCATCATTGACGAAGCGCACGAGCGCAGCCTGAACATCGACTTCCTGCTCGGCTACCTGAAAGAGCTGCTGCCGCGTCGCCCGGATCTGAAAGTGATCATCACCTCCGCGACCATCGACCCGGAACGCTTCTCGAAGCACTTCAACAATGCGCCGATTATTGAAGTGTCGGGACGCACGTATCCGGTTGAAGTGCGCTATCGCCCGATTGTGGAAGAGGCGGATGATACCGAGCGCGACCAGCTGCAGGCTATTTTTGATGCCGTTGACGAGCTGGGTAACGAAAGCGCGGGCGACATCCTGATCTTCATGAGCGGCGAGCGCGAAATCCGCGACACCGCCGATGCGCTCAGCAAGCGCGACCTGCGCCACACGGAGATCCTGCCGCTGTATGCCCGCCTGTCCAACAGCGAACAGAACCGCGTCTTCCAGCCGCACAGCGGACGCCGTATCGTTCTGGCGACCAACGTGGCGGAAACCTCGCTCACCGTGCCGGGTATTAAATACGTGATCGATCCGGGCACGGCGCGCATCAGCCGCTACAGCTACCGCACGAAGGTTCAGCGGCTGCCGATTGAGCCGGTCTCTCAGGCTTCTGCTAACCAGCGTAAGGGCCGCTGCGGCCGCGTGTCGGAAGGGATCTGCATTCGTCTCTATTCCGAAGACGATTTCCTGTCGCGCCCGGAGTTCACCGACCCGGAAATTCTGCGCACCAACCTGGCGTCCGTTATCCTGCAGATGACCGCCCTGGGGCTGGGCGACATCGCGGCGTTCCCGTTCGTCGAAGCGCCGGATAAGCGCAACATTCAGGACGGTGTGCGTCTGCTGGAAGAGCTCGGGGCGATTACCACCGACGAGCAGGCGACGGTCTATAAGCTGACGCCGCTGGGCCGCCAGCTCAGCCAGCTCCCGGTCGACCCGCGCCTGGCGCGTATGGTGCTGGAAGCGCAAAAGCACGGCTGCGTGCGCGAGGCGATGATCATTACCTCGGCGCTCTCCATTCAGGATCCGCGCGAGCGTCCGATGGACAAACAGCAGGCCTCGGACGAAAAGCACCGTCGCTTCCACGACAAAGAGTCCGATTTCCTCGCCTTCGTGAACCTGTGGAACTACCTCGGCGAGCAGCAGAAGGCGCTCTCTTCGAATCAGTTCCGCCGCCAGTGCCGGGTGGATTTCCTCAACTACCTGCGCGTGCGCGAGTGGCAGGATATCTATACCCAGCTTCGCCAGGTGGTGAAAGAGCTGGGCATTCCGGTGAACAGCGAACCGGCGGAGTACCGCGAAATCCATATCGCGCTGCTGACCGGCCTGCTGTCCCACATTGGGATGAAGGACGCCGAGAAGCAGGAGTATACCGGCGCGCGCAACGCCCGTTTCGCCATCTTCCCGGGTTCTGGCCTGTTCAAGAAGCCGCCGAAATGGACCATGGTTGCCGAGCTGGTGGAAACCAGCCGCCTGTGGGGACGCATTGCCGCCCGTATCGATCCGGAATGGGTGGAGCCGGTGGCGCAACATCTGCTTAAGCGCTCGTACAGTGAACCGCACTGGGAGCGCGCTCAGGGCGCGGTGATGGCGACCGAAAAAGTGACCGTATACGGCCTGCCGGTGGTCGCCGCGCGCAAGGTCAACTACAGCCAGATCGATCCGGCGCTCAGCCGCGAGCTGTTTATCCGTCACGCGCTGGTGGAGGGAGACTGGCAGACGCGCCACGCCTTCTTCCGCGAAAACCTGAAGCTGCGCGCGGAAGTGGAGGAACTTGAGCACAAGTCCCGCCGCCGCGACATTCTGGTGGACGACGAGGCGCTGTTCGAGTTTTACGACCAGCGCATCAGCCACGATGTGATTTCCGCCCGCCACTTCGACAGCTGGTGGAAGAAGGCCAGCAAAGAGACGCCGGACCTGCTCAACTTCGAAAAGAGCATGCTGATTAAAGAGGGGGCGGAGTCGGTCAGCAAGCTCGACTACCCGAACTTCTGGCATCAGGGCAACCTCAAGCTGCGGCTGACCTATCAGTTTGAGCCGGGGGCCGACGCGGATGGCGTGACCGTCCACATTCCGCTGCCGCTGTTAAACCAGGTCGACGAGAGCGGGTTCGAGTGGCAAATCCCCGGCCTGCGCCGCGAGCTGGTGATTGCGCTGATCAAATCCCTGCCGAAACCGGTGCGCCGCAACTTTGTGCCTGCGCCGAACTATGCGGAAGCGTTTTTGGGCCGCGTCACGCCGCTGGAGCTGCCGCTGCTGGACGCGCTGGAGCGCGAGTTCCGCCGCATGACCGGCACCACCATCGACCGCGACGACTGGAACTGGGATCAGGTGCCCGATCACCTGAAAATCACCTTCCGCGTGGTGGACGATAAAAACAAAAAGCTGCTGGAAGGGCGTTCGCTGAGCGAGCTGAAAGAGGCGCTGAAAGGCAAAGTCCAGGAGACGCTCTCTGCGGTGGCCGACGACGGCATCGAGCAGAGCGGGCTGCACATCTGGAGCTTTGGCCAGCTTCCGGAAAGCTACGAGCAGAAGCGCGGCAACTATAAGGTGAAAGCCTGGCCTGCGCTGGTGGACGAGCGCGACAGCGTGGCGATCAAACTGTTTGATAACCCGCAGGAACAGCAGCAGATGATGTGGCGCGGGCTGCGTCGCCTGCTGCTGCTCAACATCCCGTCGCCGATCAAGTATCTGCACGAGAAGCTGCCGAACAAGGCCAAGCTGGGGCTCTACTTTAACCCGTACGGCAAGGTGCTGGATCTGATTGACGACTGCATCTCCTGCGGCGTGGACAAACTGATCCACGAGGCGGGCGGCCCGGTCTGGACGGAAGAGGGCTTTGCTCAGCTTCACGAGAAGGTGCGTGCGGAGCTGAACGACACCGTGGTGGAGATTGCCAAACAGGTCGAGCAGATCCTCACCACCGTGTTCAATATCAACAAGCGTCTGAAAGGGCGCGTGGATATGACCATGGCGCTGGGTCTGTCGGACGTGAAGGCGCAGATGGCGGGGCTGGTTTACCGCGGCTTTGTCACCGGCAACGGCTTTAGCCGTCTTGGCGATACGCTGCGCTATCTGCAGGCGATTGAAAAACGGCTGGAGAAGATGGCTATCGACCCGCACCGCGACCGCGCGCAGATGCTGAAAGTGGAGAGCGTGCAGCAGGCGTGGCAGCAGTGGCTGAACAAGCTGCCGCCAGCGCGCCGCGACGATGAAGACGTGCAGGCGATCCGCTGGATGATCGAGGAGCTGCGCGTCAGCTTCTTTGCCCAGCAGCTCGGTACGCCGTATCCGATTTCGGATAAGCGTATTCTGCAGGCGATGGAGCAGATTTCAGGTTAAACCCTTGCCCGGTGGCGCTGCGCTTACCGGGCCTACGAGTGCGAAATGTAGGCCGGGTAAGGCAAAGCCGCCACCCGGCTGGTTATCGTTCTACAATCGCCAGCGTAAACCCATCCCATCCCTTAATCCCCACCGTTTGCAGCGCGGTGGCGGTTAAGCGCGGGTTATCGCCCATCATCTCAATAAAACGCCGCACGCCCAGCACGCGCGCGTCGTCGCTTTGGCCGTTAATGACTTCGCCATCACGGACCACGTTATCGCCGATAATTACCGTACCGGGGCGGGAGTAGTGCAGCGCCCATTCCAGATAGCCGGGATTGTTCGGCTTATCGGCATCAATAAAGATCAGGTCGAACGGCGGAACCTCGCCGAAATTCTCCAGCGAGCTCAGCGCCGGGCCTTCAATTAATTCAATGCGTTCGTTTAACCCCGCAAGCTGAATATTCTCGCGCGCAACGCGGGCATGCGTGGGATCGGCCTCAAGCGTAATCAGCTTACCGTCCGGGGGCAGCGCGCGCGCCATCCAGATTGAGCTGTAGGCGCCCAGCGTCCCGATCTCAAGAATGCGTCTTGCCTGCGTCATGCGCACGAACAGCGCCAGCAGCTGCCCCTGATTGGCCGCGACATCATGTTCAGGCAGCCCGGCGCGTTTGTTGTTTTCCAGCACCTGATTCAGTACGTCATCGTCAGGAATAAGCGACGAAATCATGAAATTATCAACTGCAGACCACTGTTGTTGCATAGATTGTCTCCTGAGGGGGAATCGCCGGGTGGCGGCTGCGCCTTACTCGGCTTACAGGGCTGAGGAATAAACGCCGGGTGGCGCTTCGCTTACCCGGCCTACGGGGCGAAATGTAGGCCGGGTAAGCGAAGCGC
>NZ_PUQF01000022.1:0-81484 GCF_003331015.1 Enterobacter sp. GER_MD16_1505_Eko_090
TCGTCCGAGGACGTTAAGAATCCATGTCACTTTGAGTGCCCACACAGATTGTCTGATAAATTGTTAAAGAGCAGTGCCGCTTCGTTTTCGCTGCGGCGCGGGGTGTGCATATTACGCTTTCCCGCTTCAGAGTCAAGCATTTATTTTCGCTATTCTCTGCTGACCCGGCGGCGTGTGTGCCGTTGTTCCGTGTCAGTGGAGGCGCATTATAGGGAGTTATTCTGAAGTGACAAGCACAAAATACAAAAAACTTTTCGTTCGCTCACTTTTCAAACTTAACGCTTATTTAAGTCGCGAATCGCCCGTTAAATGTGCGATTTCCCGCGCAAAACTGGCTACCTGCGACCAGTCGGTATAAACCACTTCTTTACGCGTATCGGTTTCTCCCCCCGTCATCTTCATAATTAGACGGATCATAAAGCGGTCATACCAGCGGTAGCGAGGGTAGCGCAGCGCGCCGGCAAAAACGGCGCACAGGTCTGGCTGCCACGGCGAGCTGAGTAAAAACTTGCGCGTGTAGCTGTTGGTCTGTGGCGTGCGCTTCTCCGCTTTACGCGCAACCAGATTGACCGAGTAAAACGCGCCTGGCATTTTGTTGAGTACTGCCGCGTGCTTTTTCACAAAGCGATCCAGCGCCGGATGGAAATGCCCGTAACGAATAGATGCACCAATCACCACGCGGTCGTAATCCTGCCAGGCAATCTGTTCCGCACGGTTCAGGTTCACCACATCCGAGTAAATACCCAACTCTTTTAATTCCGATGCAAGGTATGCGGCAATCTCACGCGTTTGTCCGTCTCGCGTAGAAAAAAGAATCAGTGTTTTCATCAACGGCTCCTTACTCGCGCCAGAATGTAGGGGTGAACAGCACCAGCAGCGTAAAGACCTCAAGACGACCAAACAGCATATTGGCGATGAGGATCCATTTCGCGACCGGGTTCATACTGGCAAAGTTATCCGCCACCACGCCCAGGCCAGGCCCGAGGTTATTCAATGTTGCGACGACGGACGCAAAGGCGGAGAAATCATCCACACCCGTCGCGATAATCGCCAGCATACTGACGATAAAGACCAGTGCATACGCCGAGAAGAATCCCCACACCGCTTCGAGGATACGTTCCGGCAGCGCGCGGTTCCCCAGCTTGATGCTGTAGACCGCATTGGGGTGGACGAGACGCTTCAGCTCACGGTTGCCCTGCTTGAACAGCAGCAGAATACGGATCACCTTCAGACCACCGCCCGTCGACCCCGCACAGCCGCCGATAAACGCGGAACAGAGCAGAAGCACCGGCAGGAACAGCGGCCAACGGGCGATGCTGTCCGTGGTAAACCCGGCGGTCGTCGCCATCGACACCACCTGGAAGAAGGCCTGGTTTAGCGTGGTCAACGCGGAGTTATAGACATCATGGAACCACAGCACCAGCGTACAGATGATCACCAGCGTCAGCTGGACCCCAATGAACATGCGGAACTCAGGGTCACGCCAGTACACCTTCAGGCTGCGCCCGCTCAGTAAAGAGAAGTGCAGGCCGTAGTTACAGCCGGAGATCAGCAGGAAAATGGCAATGATAGTGTTAATCGTTGGGCTGTCGAAATAGCCCACGCTGGCATCGTGGGTGGAGAACCCGCCGATGGCAATCGTCGCAAAACTGTGTCCGATAGCATCAAACGCAGGCATCCCGGCAAACCATAGCGCCAGCGCACAGGCTACCGTCAGCAAGACATAAATCAGCCACAGGGTTTTCGCCGTCTCGGCAATACGCGGCCGCATCTTGTTATCTTTCAGCGGTCCTGGCATTTCGGCGCGATAGAGCTGCATCCCCCCGACGCCCAGAATCGGCAGGATGGCCACCGCCAGGACGATGATCCCCATACCGCCAAACCACTGCAGCATCTGGCGATAAAAGAGAATCGCGTGCGGCAGCGAATCCAGCCCCACCAGCGTCGTGGCCCCGGTCGTCGTTAAGCCAGAGAAGGATTCAAAAAAGGCATCCGTGATGCTCAGGTTAGGCTGTTCAGAGAAGATAAAGGGCAGCGAACCGACGCTCCCCAACACCGTCCAGAACAGGACCACAATCAGAAAGCCTTCGCGAGATTTCAGCTCACCTTTCTGACGACGGTTCGGCCACCACAGCAGGGAGCCGATCGCCAGCGCGACAAAGAAGGTCTGGGTAAATGCCCGCCCCGCCCCGTCCCGGTAGATAAGCGCCACCAGTCCAGGGATAATCATCGTCCCGGAAAAGAGTATGACCAGCAGTCCAACGATTCGGGTTATGGCACGAAAATGCATCTCTGCCGCTTCCTTTGGTATTCAAAAGTGAGGTGGGGATTATTCTTCAATCGGCAGCAATTGCAACGAACCACGACTAAAATCAGCCAGTTTTGCTGAAAAAGCAGCCAGTTCCGTCTGAGGAAGCGCCACGCGTAATTGCACCATCGCCTGATATTCACTGTGTGCGATGACACCGTTAAACTGCCTCAGCAGCGCTTCAATACCCGAGAGCTGGGCGTAATCGCATAACAAAGTATATTCGGTGAGAGGCGTTTTGCGGGTGGTCTTCAGGATATTCAGTGCCTGCTGAACGCCGCCGCCATACGCTTTTACCAGCCCACCCGTACCTAACAGGATGCCGCCGTAGTAGCGCACCACCACGGCGGTAATTTCACCCACGCCGCTACCCATCAGCTGCGAGAGCATGGGTTTACCGGCCGTGCCCGCCGGTTCACCGTCATCGGAAAACCCCAGCTGCTGCGAATCGTCCGGCGGCCCTGCTACCCACGCCACGCAGTGGTGACGGGCGTCAGGATGCTCAGCCCGGACGGACTCGACAAACGCTTTTGCCGCCTCTACGCCGTCGGTATGCGCCAGCAGGGTAATAAAGCGGCTTTTCTTGATTTCCTCAACAAAGGTGACCGGTTCAGCCGGTATCAGCCAGCTTTCCATCAGGCCAGCTTCAGGTCTCGCGTCATATTCTCGATACCGTTTTCGTGAATCACCACGTTATCTTCGATACGAATGCCGCCAAACGGCTTCAGCGCGTCAATTTTTGCCCAGTTGAAGTGCTTGCTGAACTGGCCTTCACGCCACGGCGCCAGCAGGGATTCGATAAAGTAGATCCCCGGTTCAATCGTCAACACCATGCGCGGCTCCAGAATACGGGTACAGCGCAGGTAAGGATATTTAGACGGTGCCGCCAGGTGCGTACCGGTATCATCCTGCATAAAGCCCGCAACGTCGTGCACCTGCAGGCCCAGCGGGTGGCCGATACCGTGCGGCATAAATGGCCCAGTCAGATCGTTCTCGACCATCGCCTCTTCGCTCATGTCTTTCACAATCTGATGCTTACGCAGCAGTTTAGCAATGCGCTGATGGAACTGGATGTGGTAGTCCACATAGCTGGTTCCCGCCTTCATGGTGCCAATCAGCGCCAGCTGTTCATCGTTCACATCTTTGATCAGCTGTGCAAAATCGGTATCCGCATTTGCCGCCCAGGTACGGGTCAGATCGGCCGCGTAGCCGTTGTACTCTGCCCCTGCGTCCAGCAGGAAGCTGCGCATTTCTGAAGGAACCTGGTGATCCAGTTTGGTGTAGTGCAGGACGGACGCGTGCTCGTTGAGCGCGACAATGTTGCTGTACGGCACGTCGGTATCGCGATGACCGGTGGCGGTCAGGTACGCCTGGTTGATGTCGAACTCGCTCATGCCGGACTGGAAGGCTTCATGCGCCGCACGGTGACCGTTTACCGCGGTCTTTTGCGCTTCGCGCATGCAGTAAAGTTCGTAGTCGGTTTTATACGCGCGGTAATAGTGGAGGTAATCCAGCACCCCTTTCGGGTTGAGCTTGTCTGCCGCAATATCCAGGCTTAATGCACGCTCCGGAACAGGGCCAATATAAGCGATGTTGCCACGCGCGGCAGGCAGCTGGCCGCCAATGCCGTCCGCTTTTGGCAGCGCAATGACCTCAATTTCTTCCGTCCAGAAAGAGGTCGGCAGCGGCTCAACGTTGTGCCAGTAATCGACCGGCAGGTAGAACCACAGTTTCGGCTTGTTCACACCATCCACCAGCAGCCAGCAGTTGGGAACCTGCGTCACCGGCACCCAGGCCTTAAACTGTGGGTTCACCTTAAACGGATAAGCGTGGTCATCCAGAAAGGTATTCATCAGCTCGCCGGAGTGGATCAGCAGCGCATCCAGCTTAAAGCGGGCCAGTACATCGCGGGTACGTTCCTGTAGGGTAACGATATGATTTTTATAAAGCGAAGCCAGTGAGTCCATCATTATTCCTTTCGTTTTTTGACCTCAAGTCATCGCATCTTAGCACACCTCACTCCGCCTGCGTGATTTCCACCGACCGTGATCAATGCAGCAATTTCTTAATGAGTAATTTGCATTTTATTAACATAAATCCCACACTCCGACTCATCTGGTATGACCAGATCCACTTGCTGGATTCAGGAGACTGACATGCTCTACAAAGGCGACACCCTGTACCTCAACTGGCTGGAAGATGGCATTGCCGAACTCGTGTTCGATGCCCCCGGCTCAGTCAATAAGCTCGATACCGCGACGGTGGCCAGTCTTGGCCAGGCGCTGGATGTTCTGGAAAAACAAACTGAATTAAAAGGGCTGCTGCTGCGCTCGAACAAAGCGGCCTTTATCGTCGGTGCCGATATCACCGAATTCCTTTCGCTCTTCCTGGTGCCTGAAGAACAACTGAGCCAGTGGCTGCACTTTGCCAATAGCGTCTTTAATCGTCTGGAAGATCTGCCTGTCCCGACCATTTCCGCCGTTAACGGCTACGCGCTGGGCGGCGGCTGTGAGTGCGTGCTGGCGACCGACTACCGCCTGGCGACGCCGGATCTGCGCATCGGCCTGCCGGAAACCAAGCTGGGCATTATGCCGGGCTTTGGCGGCTCCGTCCGTATGCCGCGCATGCTGGGCGCCGACAGCGCGCTGGAGATCATTGCCGCGGGTAAAGACGTCGGCGCAGAACAGGCGCAGAAAATTGGCCTGGTCGACGGCGTTGTAAAACCGGAGAAGCTTATTGAAGGCGCACTCGCCATTCTGCGTCAGGCCATTAACGGCGAGCTCGACTGGAAGGCCAAACGCCAGCCGAAGCTGGAACCGTTAAAACTCAGCAAGATTGAAGCCACCATGAGCTTCACCATCGCCAAAGGCATGGTGATGCAGACGGCGGGTAAACACTACCCGGCGCCGATCGCGGCGGTGAAAACCATTGAAGCGGCTGCCCGTTTCGGGCGCGATGAAGCGCTGAAGCTCGAAAATCAGAGCTTTGTCCCGCTGGCGCACACCAATGAAGCGCGCGCGCTGGTCGGTATCTTCCTGAACGATCAGTTCGTAAAAGGGAAAGCCAAACAGCTGACCAAAAACGTTGAGACGCCAAAACATGCGGCGGTACTCGGCGCGGGCATTATGGGTGGCGGCATCGCCTACCAGTCTGCCTGGAAAGGCGTGCCGGTAGTGATGAAAGACATCAACGAGAAATCCCTGACGCTGGGCATGACCGAAGCGGCCAAGCTGCTGAATAAACAGCTTGAGCGCGGCAAAATTGACGGACTGAAGCTCGCAGGCGTGATCTCCACCATTCAGCCCGTGCTGGAATACAGCGGTTTCGATCGTGTCGACGTGGTGGTCGAAGCCGTTGTCGAGAATCCGAAAGTGAAAAAAGCGGTTCTGGCGGAAACGGAAGACAAGGTTCGCCCGGGTACCGTTCTGGCCTCTAACACCTCCACCATTCCAATCAGCGAACTGGCGAGCGTGCTGAAGCGTCCGGAAAACTTCTGCGGTATGCACTTCTTCAACCCGGTACACCGTATGCCGCTGGTCGAAGTGATCCGCGGGGAAAAAACCTCAGACGACACCATCGCCAAAGTGGTGGCATGGGCCAGCAAGATGGGCAAAACGCCGATCGTCGTTAACGACTGCCCGGGCTTCTTCGTCAACCGCGTGCTGTTCCCTTACTTCGCCGGTTTTAGCCAGCTGCTGCGCGACGGCGCGGACTTCCGCAAAATCGACAAAGTGATGGAAAAACAGTTCGGCTGGCCGATGGGC
Source organism: Enterobacter sp. GER_MD16_1505_Eko_090 (assembly GCF_003331015.1). Classification (NCBI taxonomy): domain Bacteria; kingdom Pseudomonadati; phylum Pseudomonadota; class Gammaproteobacteria; order Enterobacterales; family Enterobacteriaceae; genus Enterobacter; species Enterobacter sp. GER_MD16_1505_Eko_090. Next base: position 6,073 of record NZ_PUQF01000022.1, read on the forward strand.
CCGGCGTATCTGCTGGACGTTGTGGGCATTGATACCGCCCACCACGCCCAGGCGGTGATGGCGGCAGGTTTCCCGCAGCGCATGCAGAAAGACTATCGCGACGCCATTGACGCGCTGTTCGACGCTAACCGCTTCGGTCAGAAAAACGGCCTGGGCTTCTGGCGCTATAAAGAAGACAGCAAAGGCAAACCGAAGAAAGAAGAAGATCCGGCGGTGGATGGCCTGCTGGCCGACGTCAGTCAGCCAAAACGCGACTTCACCGACGATGAAATCATCGCCCGGATGATGATCCCGATGATTAACGAAGTGGTGCGTTGCCTCGAAGAAGGCATTATCGCCAGCCCGGCAGAAGCCGACATGGCGCTGGTGTATGGCCTCGGCTTCCCTCCGTTCCACGGCGGCGCGTTCCGCTGGCTGGACACGCTCGGCAGCGCCCGCTATCTCGATATGGCCCAGCAGTATCAGCACCTCGGCCCGCTGTATGAGGTGCCGGAAGGGCTGCGTAACAAAGCGCGCCATAACGAACCCTACTATCCCGCAGTTGAGCCAGCCCGTCCGGTTGGCGAGCTGAAAACGGCTTAAGGAGTCACAATGGAAAAGGTTGTCATTGTTGATGCGATTCGCACCCCGATGGGCCGTTCAAAAGGCGGCGCGTTCCGTAACGTGCGTGCGGAAGACCTCTCCGCGCACCTGATGCGTAGCCTGCTGGCTCGTAACCCGGCGCTGGATCCGGCTGCGCTGGACGATATCAACTGGGGCTGCGTGCAGCAGACCCTGGAGCAGGGCTTCAACATCGCCCGCAACGCGTCGCTGCTGGCGGAGATCCCGCATTCGGTTCCGGCCGTCACCGTTAACCGCCTGTGCGGTTCGTCAATGCAGGCGCTGCATGACGCGGCCCGCATGATCATGACCGGCGATGCGCAGGCCTGCCTGGTGGGCGGCGTCGAGCACATGGGTCACGTCCCGATGAGCCACGGGGTCGATTTCCACCCGGGGATGAGCCGCAACGTGGCGAAAGCGGCGGGGATGATGGGCCTGACCGCCGAGATGCTCTCCCGCCTGCACGGCATCAGCCGCGAAATGCAGGATGCCTTTGCCGCGCGCTCTCACGCTCGCGCCTGGGCCGCCACGCAGTCCGGTGCCTTTAAGAACGAGATCATCCCGACCGGCGGCCACGATGCAGACGGCGTTCTGAAGCAGTTCAGCTACGATGAAGTCATTCGCCCGGAAACCACCGTCGAAGCGCTTTCCACCCTGCGTCCGGCGTTTGACCCCGTCACCGGTACGGTCACGGCAGGGACCTCGTCGGCGTTGTCCGACGGCGCCGCCGCGATGCTGGTGATGAGCGAAAGTCGCGCCCGCGAGCTGGGGTTAACGCCTCGCGCCCGCGTGCGTTCGATGGCGGTCGTGGGCTGCGATCCGTCGATCATGGGCTACGGCCCGGTTCCGGCTTCAAAGCTGGCGCTAAAAAAAGCGGGCTTAACCGCCAGCGACATCGATCTGTTTGAGATGAACGAAGCGTTCGCCGCGCAGATCCTGCCGTGCATTAAAGATCTGGGGCTGATGGAGCAGATCGACGAGAAGATTAACCTCAACGGCGGCGCGATCGCCCTCGGACACCCGCTGGGCTGTTCCGGGGCGCGTATCAGCACGACGCTGATCAACCTGATGGAACGCAAAGATGCCCAGTTTGGTCTGGCAACGATGTGTATTGGTCTGGGTCAGGGTATCGCGACGGTGTTTGAGAGAGTGTAAGGCTATAACGTAGGCCCGATAAGCATCGCGCCATCGGGCTTTTGCCGGGAGGCGCTGCGCTTTCCCGGCCTACGAGAGGTACCTCGCCGCCAGTCGTGTCACTGGCGAAGAGAAACAGTTTAGTTGCCGTTCTTCCCGCCTGTCAGGGGCGGGTTTTTTATTTAAATGAAGGCAAACGCATCGCCAAACAGGCGGTCTTCACGCGCATCACGTTCGTTACAGAACAGATCGCGGGCGATTTTCGCCATCTCGAAACGCCCTGCAATATAGATGTCATGTCCTGCCAGCGTACCGTGATCCTGCAGCACTGCCGTCAGTACCGTACCGCTACGCCCGCGCCAGCCCTCTTCCGGCTGCTCAACCACCGGCTCAATGCGCAGGTTAGGATGGGTGACGCTCAGCGCTTCGAGTTCGGACAGGTCATACAGGTGCTTCTCTTCGCGGCCGCCCCAGTAGATGGTGATATCACGTTCCGGGTTACGCGCCAGTGCGGTCAACAGAATAGAGCGCACGTAGGAGAAGCCTGTACCACCGGCAATCAGGATCAGCGGACGGTCTTCATCATCGCGCAGCCACGCATCACCGTGCGGAATATCCACCACGATCTCGCGCTCTTTCAGAATGCGGTCCATGACGGCCATCGCATACAGGTTAAGCTCTGACGCACCAATATGAAGCTCAATAAATTCCTGCTCCGCTGGCGTTGAGGCCATAGAGAAAGGACGCTTATCACGCTCATCCATCACGACCATCAGATACTGACCCGCGCGGAAAGAGAATGGCGCTTCTGGCACTAAACGGACGCGATATACGGTGTCGGTGATGGCATCTACCGAGGTCACTTTACAGCTTAAGGTTGTCATTCGCTCTCTCTGTCGGGAAGTCTATAGGGCTTAACGGTCAGCTCAGGGTTTACCGTTATTCATTATGGCCAGTTCGTCCCAGATCGCATCAATGCGCGCGGTCACAGCAGGATCTTTTTTGATCGGGCGACCCCATTCACGATCGGTTTCGCCAGGCCATTTATTTGTGGCATCCAGTCCCATTTTTGAGCCAAGGCCGGAAACCGGCGAGGCAAAATCCAGGTAATCTATCGGCGTGTTTTCGACTAACACCGTATCGCGCGCCGGGTCCATTCGCGTGGTAATAGCCCAGATTACGTCATTCCAGTCGCGGGCGTTAACGTCATCATCGCAGACAATAACAAATTTGGTATACATAAACTGGCGCAGGAAAGACCACACGCCCATCATCACGCGTTTCGCGTGACCAGGATACTGCTTCTTCATCGTGACCACAGCCAGGCGATACGAGCATCCTTCAGGCGGCAGATAAAAATCAACAATTTCCGGGAACTGCTTTTGCAGGATCGGCACAAACACTTCATTCAGCGCCACGCCCAGTACTGCCGGTTCATCCGGTGGACGCCCGGTATACGTGGAGTGATAAATCGCATCTTCACGCTGCGTAATGTGCGTCACGGTAAACACCGGGAAGTTATCCACTTCGTTGTAATAGCCGGTGTGGTCGCCGTAAGGGCCTTCTGGCGCCAGTTCACCCTGCTCAATGTAACCTTCCAGCACAATTTCTGCACTGGCCGGAACTTCGAGATCGTTTGAGATACACTTCACGACTTCCGTTTTCGTTCCGCGCAGCAGGCCTGCAAAGGCATATTCCGAGAGCGTATCCGGTACGGGCGTGACGGCCCCGAGAATGGTGGCCGGATCGGCGCCGAGCGCGACAGACACCGGGAAACGTTCACCCGGACGCGCAGCACACCACTCCTGGAAATCGAGCGCGCCGCCGCGATGCGACAGCCAGCGCATGATGAGCTTATTCTTGCCAATCAACTGCTGGCGGTAAATACCAAGATTCTGGCGCTCTTTGTGCGGACCGCGCGTGACGGTCAGTCCCCAGGTGATCAGCGGCGCGGCATCTTCCGGCCAGCACTGCATGATAGGGATTTTAGTCAAATCAACCGCATCGCCTTCCAGCACCTTCTGCTGGCAGGGCGCGCCGCGCAGGCGTTTGGTGGGCATGTTTAGCACCTGCTTAAACTGCGGCAGCTTGTCGAACAGATCGCGGAAGCCTTTCGGCGGCTCCGGCTCTTTCAGGAAGGCCAGCAGCTTACCGACCTCACGCAGGGCCGTGACGTCTTCCTGCCCCATCCCCAGTGCGACGCGACGCGGTGTACCAAACAGGTTGCACAGCACCGGCATGGCGTACCCTTTCGGATTTTCAAACAGTAATGCGGGGCCACCGGCACGCAGGGTGCGGTCAGCAATTTCTGTCATCTCCAGATAAGGATCAACAGGAAGTGTTATACGTTTGAGTTCACCCTGCTTTTCCAGCAGCGTCAGGAAGTCGCGGAGATCGTGGTATTTCATGCAGTTAATCATGGCCTCTCTGTAAGCGCTTCATTATACGGCGTAAGACTGCTTGATGCTGTAATTTTGTTAAATTAGCGTGAAGTTATGCGTTCTGTCCCATTTTCGCCCATTATAATCAACTTAGCGATCCCGCCAGGGTTTTGATATGCTTGCGCCCCGAACTAAGGGAAAGAGTGATTATGCAGGCCTGGTATTTACTGTATTGCAAACGCGGGCAACTTCAGCGCGCGCAGGAACATCTTGAACGTCAGTCAGTCAATTGCCTGACGCCCGTGATCACGCTTGAAAAAATGCAGCGCGGGAAGCGCACAACCGTTAGCGAGCCGTTGTTCCCGAACTACCTGTTCGTGGAGTTCGATCCGGAGGTGATCCACACCACCACCATCAGCGCCACGCGCGGCGTCAGCCATTTTGTTCGCTTCGGCGCTCACCCCGCGACGGTTCCCTCATCGGTCATCCACCAGCTGTCGATTTATCAGCAGCCCGAAGACCTTACCGACCCGGAAACGCCCTACACGGGCGATAGCGTCGTGATTACCGAAGGGGCTTTCGAAGGCCTGCAGGCGATTTTTGCCGAGCCGGACGGGGAAGCGCGCTCCATGCTGTTGCTTAATCTGCTGAACAAGCAGGTGCTGCAAAGCGTTAAAAACACCGACTTCCGCAAACTTTAAACGTTTATCCCGAACAGCTTACGCACGTTGTCATCCGTCTGTGCGGAAAGCCAGTGCGGATCCTCTCCGCGCCACGTCGCGACGCGCTCAACTATGTGCCCCAGATAAGCGGGCTCATTACGTCGCGATGCCGGTTTGGGTTGCATATCGCGCGGGAGCAGATAGGGCGCATCCGTTTCAAGGAGCAACCGGTCAGCCGGGATCGCGGGTAGCAGCTCCCGAAGCTCAAGCCCGCGGCGCTCGTCGCAAACCCAGCCGGTAATGCCCAGATAAAGCCCGCGTTCCAGGCACTCCAGCGCCTCCTGCCGTGAGCCGGTGAAGCAGTGCAGCACCGCGCCGGGCAGTTTCTCGACCCACGGATCCAGAAGCGCCAGGAAACGCTCATGCGCGTCGCGGCAGTGCATAAATACGGGCATTTCAAGCTCTGCCGCCAGCGCAAGCTGGGCAGTGAATGCCTTTTCCTGCTCTTCAGGCGTGGAAAAGTTACGGTTGAAATCGAGGCCGCATTCGCCAATCGCCACCACTTCTGGTCTCTTCGCCAGCCTGCGCAGGGTTTCCCCGCTTTCCGGGGTCCACTGGCTGCTGTCGTGAGGATGCACGCCAGCGGTAGACCAACAGCGTTCGTAGCGTTGCGCCAGCTGCTGCGCCTGCTCGCTCTCATGCAGGTTGGTGCCCGTCAGCAGCAGCCCTTTCACCCCAGCGGCAAACGCGCGCGCAACCACCTCATCACGATCTTTCGCAAACTGCGAGCTGGTCAGGTTGAGTCCGATATCAAACATGCGAATCCCCATATAACAACCGCCCTGACGGGCGGCTGGTTTTACTCTTCAGTGGTCTTGTCGGACGTATCGTCTTCGTCATCCGACCGACGCCCTTTACCCACGTAGAAACGTGAGAAGAAGACACCGACCTCAAACAGGCAGTACATCGGTATGGCCAGCAGCGTCTGGGAGAATACATCCGGCGGGGTCAACAGCATGCCGACAACGAAGGCGCCGACCAGGATATACGGACGCTTCTTACGCAGGTCATCCGGTGTGGTTACCCCTACCCAGCAGAGCAGCACAATGGCCACCGGCACTTCGAATGCCACGCCAAACGCCATAAACAGCGCCATCACAAAGCTAAGATAGCTGGCGATATCCGTCGACACCTGGACGCCTTCCGGCGCGGTATGCGTCAGGAAGCCGAAGGCCAGCGGGAAGACAACGAAATAGGCAAACGCCATGCCGATATAGAACAGCAGCGAACTGGATACCAGCAGCGGAATGACCAGCTTGCGTTCGTGCTTATACAGTGCCGGCGCCACAAAGGCCCACACCTGGTACAGAATCACGGGCGCAGAGGCAATCAACGACACCCAAAAGGTCAACTTGATAGGGGTAAAGAACGGGGAAGCAACGTCTGTTGCAATCATCGTTGCGCCCAGCGGCATCTGCTTGATCAGCGGCGCAGAAACCACCTGGTAGATATCGTTGGCGAAATAGACCAGGCATAGAAAAATAACGAGAACCGCAATAATGCAGTTTAACAGACGCTTACGCAGCTCTATGAGGTGCGTAATCAGCGGTTGAGTATCATCTACAGCCATGTTTACGCTTTATCACTCGACGAGGGGGATGATTCGGAAACGGGCGCGGCGGGTTTTGCCTCGGCAGCGTTAACCACGGGCTTTTCCGGCTGCACCTGCTTTTTCACTTCGGTTTCCTGCGGCGTCTGTTCAGGCGCAGCAGCCTGATGTTCAGCGCTGGCAGGCGTGACGCCCTCACGCTGTTCTTCGCTGCCCTTCACCACCGGGTTATGGATGGTGTTCGCTTCGTCGCTCGCTTTTTCAGGATCGTTGATGCTATAGGAGCGCTTCATGGATTCCGCCGCTTCGCGCAGCTCATCCATTGACGCTTTCAGTTCCGGCGTCAGGTTATCCATGCTCGCCTTCTCAACCTTTTTCAGGCTTTCCTGAAATTCCTGCAGCTTAAGCTCCTGGGCCAGTTCATTCTGAACGGTCGATGCCAGCGATCTCAGCGCACGAACCCAGCACGCAACGGTTTTCACCGCCACCGGCAGACGCTGAGGCCCCAGCACGATCAGGCCAATCACAAAGACCAGCAGGAGCTCACTAAAACCAATGTCGAACACGACTTACACCTGCTCTTTATCGTGGCGTTTAGCGTCTTCCTTTTTGGCTTCTTCTTGCTTGTCGGTGATGGATTTAGCAGTAAAGTCAGCGTCCTGGCTGGTTTTATCCTGCTTGCTCTCATCATCGCTCATCGCTTTTTTGAAGCCTTTGATAGACGCGCCCAGATCGGAACCAATAGAACCGAGCTTTTTGGTGCCAAACAGCAGCACGACGATGACGGCAATGATCAACAATTGCCAGATACTGATACCACCCATACATGTTCCTCAGGGATAGATGATTAATAAGTCAGGTCGCATTATACGTATGCGACCTGTCGATAGCGACGCAAACTCAGCGCGTTTTTCGCCATCCGGCAAGCCAGACAACCACCCCGGCGGCCATCAGCCAGGCGGGCATCATCTGCCACTCCGGGCGGTTGATCAGCAGCAGCGTACCGCTCAGCAGCAGCGTTGCGCCAATCCCAAAGAGATAGCGTGACTGGCCCTGGCGAACACGGCTGGACTGAAGTTCGCGAGCGATTTTATCCATGCTGTGCTGAAGGTTCTTGCTCTGACGCAAACTGTCATAAACCAGTTCAGGAATTTCAGGCATTTTTTCTATCCAGAACGGGCCTTTCTCTTTCAGCGAGCGAACCAGCGCCGGAATGCCAACCTGATCCTTAATCCAGGACTCCAGGAAGGGTTTCGCGGTCTTCCACAAGTCTAACTGAGGATAGAGCTGTCGGCCTACACCCTCAACGTAAAGTAGTGTTTTCTGAAGTAAAACTAGCTGTGGCTGAACTTCCATATTAAAGCGGCGAGCCGTGTTGAACAGGTTCAACAGCACATGCCCGAAGGAGATTTCCGCCAGCGGTTTTTCAAAAATCGGTTCGCAAACGGTCCGGATCGCAAACTCGAACTCTTCGACGTTGGTGTCAGGCGGCACCCAGCCGGAATCGACGTGCAGCTCGGCTACCTTGCGGTAGTCGCGGTTGAAGAACGCGATGAAGTTCTCGGCCAGATACCGTTTATCTTCTTTATTCAGCGACCCCACAATCCCGCAGTCGATACCGATATACTTCGGATCCTCAGGGTGCTCGTAGCTCACGAAGATATTGCCCGGGTGCATGTCCGCATGGAAAAAGCTGTCGCGGAACACCTGGGTGAAGAAGACCTGAACGCCACGCTCGGCCAACAGCTTCATGTTCGTTCCCTGCTTCTCCAGGGCTACCACATCCGAAACCGGAATACCGTAGATACGCTCCATCACCATCATGTTCTGGCTGCAGTAGTCAGAATAGACTTCAGGGACATAAAGCATCGAGCTGTTTTCAAAGTTGCGACGCAGCTGAATGGCGTTTGCCGATTCGCGCAGCAGGTTAAGCTCATCAATCAGCGTTTTTTCATATTCCCGCACCACTTCCATCGGGCGCAGTCGGCGGCCATCAGGTAATAAACGCGGAACCCAACGGGCCAGACGGTAAATCAGCTTCATGTCGGCTTTGATGATCGGCAGAATATCCGGGCGGATCACCTTAATCACCACCTCTTTGCCGTTTTCTTTCAGACGCGCAGTGTGTACCTGAGCAATAGAAGCCGACGCCAGCGGTTCTATTTCGAAATCGTCAAACCAGGTTTCAACGGGAAGATTACCCATCGCCTCTTCGATCTGTTTCTTCGCCCTCACCCCGTCAAACGGGGCAACACGGTCCTGCAGCATCGCCAGTTCATCGGCAATGTGCGGCGGAAAGAGATCGCGGCGGGTCGACAGCATCTGCCCGAACTTAATCCATACCGGGCCAAGCTCCTGCAGCGCCAGGCGCAGGCGTTCGCCCAGCGGCTGACCTTTATGGCGGTTAGGCATCCAGAACAGCATCCGCCGCCAGATACGAAGCGGCAGCGTGATACGCATTTTAGGGATCAGCTCGTCGAGCCCGTAGCTCAAAAAGGTACGAATAATGAAGTAGAGGCGCCGAATTTCACCAGGCGTCATTTGCCCTCCAGTTTTTCCAGCCGTTTGGTTAACGCATCAACCGCACGTTCAACAGCCGCGGTTTCTTCCGCAAACCATGCCACTTCCAGCGGTCCGGGGGCCATTCGCCACTCTTCAGTCAGTACTTCCGCCGCATAGCGTTGCTGACGTAGCAGGCTTTTACGCGCAAAGGACGCGCCACCATGAAGAACCTTCCCGATGCCTTCCGCGGCAATGTCACCGATAAACGGCGCGAGCAGCTCTGCCGGATCAAACTCCGCCAGATCGGTAAGCGCAACGAAGTTCTGCACGACCTGAATGTCGCCTTCCACTTCCAGCTCACCGCTGCGGATAAGTGCCGTTAATTGCTGGCGATCGCGCAGTTTTGGCAGCACACTCATGTGCGTGATGACCGAGCAGTCGGCGTCACCTTCCCACGCCCCCAGAACGTCAAGCTGGCGTTCGCTGAAGACCAGCACAAGCGGCGTCGAGAACTCTTTTAAAACAATGCGTAATACCTTCCCGTTTAGCCGCTGACGCGCAGCTTTCAACGCTGGTGCGCGATAGAGAAAGGCATTCAGTACGTTTTCGATACCTGCGGAGACTAAGGGTTTAAAGGGCACGGGACACCTCCACTCAGAACTTGTAACCGCGATGCAGCGCGACGACACCCGCCGTCAGGTTGAAATATTCAACGTTCTCGAATTCAGCATCCTGCATCATGGCTTTTAAGGTGTCTTGATCCGGGTGCATACGGATAGATTCCGCCAAATAGCGATAGCTTTCCGCGTCGTTAGCCACCAGCTCACCGATGCGCGGCAGCACGTGGAAGGAATAGGCGTCGTAAGCTTTGCTCAGCGGCTCGATAATCGGTTTGGAGAATTCGAGCACCAGCAGGCGTCCACCCGGCTTCAGCACGCGATACATGGAGCGCAGCGCTTTTTCTTTATCGGTCACGTTACGCAGACCGAAGGAGATCGTGATGCAGTCAAAGGTATTATCCGGGAACGGCAGCGCTTCGGCGTTGGCCTGCACATATTCCACATTCCCCACCACGCCGATGTTACGCAGCTTTTCGCGGCCCATTTTGAGCATGGAGTCATTAATGTCTGCCAGAACAACGCGCCCGGTTTCGCCCACCAGACGAGAGAATTTCGCGGTTAAATCGCCCGTACCACCGGCTAAATCCAGCACCGTTTGTCCACGACGCACGCCGCTACAGTCGATAGTGAAGCGCTTCCACAAGCGATGAATGCCGAACGACATCAGGTCATTCATCACATCGTACTTCGCCGCCACGGAATGAAATACGTGGGCCACCATGTCAGCTTTCTGCGCTTTGGCGACAGTCTGAAAGCCAAAGTGCGTTGTGTCTTGTGAATCGTCAACCATCTCAGAGCCTGCTTATCAGTAAAATGTTCGTGAAGTGTAACAGATTGGGCGCAATTGCCCTACGTTTCAACCACCGCGAAAGAAACGCGCCGGGGGTTCGTTCGGTGATAAATCGGCCGCTAACGCATTGTCTTCACTGTTTGTCTTTTGTTCTTCTGCCCCTTCACGCAGGCGAAACTCGTCATCCTGGGCGGTAGCCTGTTCAACCAATTCCGGATTAATCTCGCGTTTCACCTCAACCCCCAGGCTGCGGAATGATTCGGCCTGCGCCAGAAGATTGCCACGTCCTGAGGCGAGTTTTTTCATCGCCTGGCGGTAGTTATCCTGCGCGCGGTCCAGGCTCTGCCCGACTGAGGACATGTCGTCCACGAAGAGGCGCATTTTGTCGTACAGCTTGCTGGCGCGGTCGGCAATCTGCTGCGCGTTGCGGCTCTGGTGCTCGTAGCGCCACAGGTTCGCAATGGTGCGTAAGGCCACCAGCAGCGTGGTGGGGCTGACCAGCATAATATTATTTTTAAGCGCTTCGGTGATGAGTTCAGGCTGCCTGTCGAGTGCCAGCAGAAACGCGGGCTCTACCGGAATAAACATCAGGACATAGTCCAGCGAGCGCAGCCCCGGTAGCTGCTGATAGTCTTTCCTTCCGAGCAGGCGAATATGATTGCGTACGGAGGCAATGTGCTCCTGCAGCGCCGATTCTCGGGTGTAGTCATCCTCCGCATTGAAGTAACGCTCATACGCCACCAGCGTCATTTTGGCGTCAATCACCACATCTTTGCCCTGCGGCAGCCGCACAATCACATCCGGCTGCATTCGCGAGCGGGCATCGTTTTCGATACTCACCTGGGTTTCGTATTCATACCCTTCCCGCAAGCCAGAGGCTTCCAGGACGCGGGTCAGCACCACTTCTCCCCAGTTGCCCTGGGTTTTGTTATCCCCTTTAAGCGCGCGGGTGAGGTTGACCGCCTCCTGCGCCATCTGGGCATTCAGCTGCTGGAGATTGCGGATTTCATGCGCCAGGGTGTGCCGCTCTCGGGCTTCCTGACCAAAGCTGTCCTGTACCTGGCGGCGGAAGCCGTCCAGCTGTTCACGCAGGGGCGTCAGCAGGCTGTTCAGGCTCTGGCGGTTCTGCTCGTCAACGCGGCGGTTGCTGTGCTCAAAAATACGGTTCGCGAGGTTTTCAAACTGTTCGCTGAGGCGCTGCTCGCTGTTGATCATCTGGCGGATTTTATCTTCCGCATGCAGTTGAGTGGATTCCAGCCGGGTGGTCACTTCGCGGAGATCGGCCTCCAGCGAGGTGTTGATATCTCTCAGGTTGCGCAGCTCGTTGTTGAGTAACTCGCACTCCTCTCGCCAGTGATCACTCAGCGCAAGCTGCTGCTTTGCCGCGCTTAATTCGGCGACGATCTCTTCGCGTTCAGCCAGCTGATCGGCCTTCTGCTGTGCATGCTGATAGCTGGAAATGAGCCAGCCTATCGCCACGCCCGCCAGCGCAATCACCGCATAAATCAGGACTGAGATATCCACAATGCCCCCTGCATCAACGTATTACCCGCACAAAATAAGATTGTGCTGTATAAACGTCCAGTTTGAAAGGGTTTTCCTGCGAGGCGCTACGCAAAAAATAAAGGCCGAACGTGTCGGCCTTTGATTTCGAAAGGAGAGGATTAGATCAGGCGACGCGCGGCTTCAACCACGATTTTCACCGCATGACTTTCGGTCTGCTTCATGGTTTCAGCGTTCGGGATTTCCTGCTGAGTACGGTTGACGATAACGCCCGCCACCATACCGGCACGCAGGCCCTGGCTTGCGCACATGGTCAGCAGCGTGGCGGATTCCATTTCGTAGTTCATCACGCCCATGGACTGCCACTCTTCCATAGAGCCTTTGAAGCGGCTTACCACGCGGCCAGAGAAGGTGTCGTAACGCTCCTGACCGGGATAGAAGGTATCGGACGAAGCGGTTACACCCACGTGAGTGGTCGCGCCAACGGATTTCGCGGCTTCAACCAGCGCGGTGGTACATTCAAAGTCTGCTACTGCCGGGAATTCCATCGGCGCAAAGTGCAGGCTTGCGCCATCCAGACGCACGGACGCGGTCGTGACCAGCACGTCGCCCACGTTGATGTGCGGCTGAATAGCGCCGGTCGTACCGATACGCAGGAAAGTACGAATGCCCAGCTGTGCCAGCTCTTCAACAGCAATAGACGTAGACGGGCCACCGATACCGGTAGAACACACGATCACGGCTTTACCATCCAGCTCTGCGCGCCAGGTGGTGAATTCACGATGGGCTGCCAGCTTAACCGGCTTATCCATCAGCGCGGCGATCTTTTCCACACGCTCCGGATCGCCAGGGACGATAGCGAGCGTAGCCCCTTGTAAATCGTTTTTAGTGAGGCCGAGATGAAAAACATCAGACTTAGACATAGGTGACTCCTCTGTGGGTCGGTTAGTCAGAAGAAGTAAAACGGTACTTTACAGAAGCGGAAAGCATAATTTCGTGACACATCTCACCATGAATGAAAATGATTGCATTGAATTTCCATAAAAAGGTGATTTACATCACATTAACAAGTTATATCGTCAGGTGCTGCACAAAAGATAGACCGTTTAAGGCACTGTGAGTTGTTAACCTGGTGACTATATTTACCTTTGCGCTAACTCATTGGTACGGAGAATGCCATGACTGAAAAAACCGGTTTTGCACCTGCTGCGGCCCCGCATGCCTCAACCATCGTCTCAACGTCTGAAGAGGCCATCACGGCGGGTGAGACCTCTATTCCCTCGCAGGGAGAGAATATGCCTGCTTACCACGCCCGACCAAAATCGGCAGACGGTCCGCTGCCCATCGTAATCGTGGTCCAGGAAATTTTCGGCGTTCACGAACACATTCGCGACCTCTGCCGCCGGCTGGCGCTGGAAGGCTATCTGGCCGTTGCGCCAGAGCTCTACTTTCGCCAGGGCGATCCGAACGATTACAGCGATATTCCCACCTTGCTCAGCAACCTGGTCAGCAAAGTCCCGGATGCGCAGGTGCTGGCCGATCTCGACCACGTCGCCAGCTGGGCGGCGCGCAACGGGGGCGATCCCCATCGTCTGCTGGTCACCGGTTTCTGCTGGGGCGGACGCATCAGCTGGCTGTATGCCGCGCATAACCCGCAGCTTAAAGCCGCTGTGGCCTGGTACGGTAAACTGGTAGGTGAAAAAACACTCAATTCACCGAAACATCCCGTGGATATCGCCACGGAGCTGAATGCCCCCGTATTAGGGCTGTATGGCGGTCAGGACACCGGTATTTCGCTGGATTCGGTAGAGACCATGCGCCATGCGCTCCGTGCGGCCAATGCGAAGGCGGAGATCGTGGTGTATCCGGATGCCGGGCACGCGTTTAACGCGGATTATCGTCCGAGCTATCACGCGGAATCAGCCAAAGACGGCTGGCAGAGAATGCTGGCGTGGTTCAGCCAGTACGGCGGTAAAAAAGCGTAAAAAAAAGCCCGGTGGCGTCTACGCCTTACCGGGCCTACGCATCATCAAGCCTGACGCAAGTTTTGCGCCGCCTTCACCATGTTCGCCAGCGCGGCACGCGTCTCCGGCCAGCCGCGAGTTTTCAGGCCGCAGTCCGGGTTCACCCACAGACGCTCAGCAGGAATGCGCTGGGCCGCTTTTTTCAGCAGCGACTCAATCCACTCCACGCTCGGCACGTTCGGAGAGTGGATGTCGTACACCCCCGGACCGATTTCGTTCGGGTAATCGAACTCTTCAAACGACTCCAGCAGCTCCATGTCTGAACGCGACGTCTCGATGGTGATCACGTCAGCGTCCAGCGCGGCTATCGAATCCATGATGTCGTTAAATTCGCAGTAACACATGTGGGTGTGGATCTGCGTGTCGTCCTTCGCCACCGCGGCGTTGATGCGGAATGCCTCCACGCCCCACTTCAGGTAGGCATCCCAGTCGCTGCGGCGCAGCGGCAGACCTTCGCGCAGGGCCGGTTCGTCAATCTGGATGATGCCAATGCCTGCGGCTTCCAGATCCGCCACTTCATCACGGAGCGCCAGCGCGATTTGCTTCGCGATGGTCTCGCGGGTTACGTCCTCACGCGGGAAGGACCAGCAAAGAATGGTCACCGGACCGGTGAGCATGCCTTTTACCGGCTTGTCGGTCAGGGACTGGGCGTACTTCGCCCACTCAACCGTGATCGGCTCCGGGCGGCTGACGTCACCGATGACCACCGGCGGCTTGACGCAGCGGGAGCCATAGCTTTGCACCCAGCCGTTCTGGGTAAAGACGAACCCGTCCAGGTGTTCACCGAAGTATTCCACCATGTCGTTACGCTCGGCCTCGCCGTGCACCAGCACGTCCAGCCCCAGCCGCTCCTGCTCGATAATCGCCTGCTTGATGTGTTCGGCAATCCCGGTGCGGTAGTGATTCGCATCCAGATTCCCCTTTTTGAAGTCCAGACGCAGGCCGCGGATTTCGGTGGTCTGCGGGAAGGAACCGATAGTGGTGGTTGGCCACGCGGGCAGGTTGAAGCGGGCGCGCTGGGCTTCGGCACGCACTTCATACGGGCTCTGACGCTGGCTGTCCCGGGCGGTGATGGCCGCCAGGCGTTTTTCCACTGCCGGGTTATGCACGCGCGCCGAGTGACGACGTGCCTGGATCGGTGCACTCCATGCGTTAATCGCCTCCGTGTCGCCGCTGTTCAGCGCATCGCGCAGCAGCGCCAGCTCTTCACATTTTTGCAGGGCGAAGGCAAACCAGCTTTTCACCTCAGCATCAAGACGGGTTTCCACGCTCAAATCGATCGGGCTGTGCAGCAGGGAGCAGGACGAGGCCACCCACAGCTCACGTTTGCCGACGATGTCCTTGATCTGCGCGTATTTCTCGGTCAGATCGGCGCGCCAGACGTTACGACCGTTAATCAGGCCAGCGGAGAGCAGCCAGTCTGCTGGCAGGCGCTTGTGCAGTTCTGCGACGTCATCTTTGCCGTGCACCAGGTCAACGTGCAGACCCTGCACCGGCAGCGCGGTAATGGTATCGAGGTTCGGCGCGATGCCTTCAAAATAGGTGGTCAGCAGCAGCTTCACCTGGCCGGTGAGAGCGTCATACGCCGGTTTAAAGGCATCCAGCCACGCCTGCGGCAGCTCAAGCACCAGCGCCGGCTCGTCGATTTGCACCCACTGAATGCCGCGCTTGCCCAGCTCAATCAGCACCTGTTTGTAGACCGGCAGAATGTCCTTCAGCAGGCTCAGACGATCGAACTGCTCACCTTTGACTTTCCCCAACCACAGATAGGTCAGTGGCCCCAACAGTACGGGTTTCACCTGGTGGCCCAGCGCCAGCGCTTCGTCCACTTCATCCAGAAGCTGCGTCCAGGTCAGCCTGAACTGCTGACCTTTTACGAACTCCGGCACCATATAGTGATAGTTAGTGTTAAACCACTTGGTCATTTCCGCCGCTGCCGCTGGCTCACCCGTTGGCGCACGGCCACGGCCGATACGGAACAGGGTATCGATATCTACCGATCCATCGTTGTTCTGATGACGAGCCGGCACGTTGCCAAGCAGCAGGCTGGTCGTCAGAACATGGTCGTACCAGGCGAAATCGCCCACCGGCAGCAGGTCAATCCCCGCCTGCTTCTGCTGCGCCCAGTGCCGGGCGCGCAGCTCGCGCCCCACTGCCAGCAGTTCTTCACGGGTGGCGTTACCCGCCCAGTAGCTTTCTTGCGCTTTTTTCAGCTCGCGACGCAGGCCAACGCGAGGGAAACCGAGAGTGTGATTGCGGATTGTCATGGTATACCCCTTGTGAAATTCGTTATTTAGACGTCCAGATGTTTACACTTCTATAATTGGCAGGTACTGTATATTCCTCAAGCGCAAAATGTTCATGGCGAAGTGAAGGACTTTCATGATCGAGATAAAACACCTGAAAACGCTGCAAGCGTTGCGGAACTGCGGATCGCTCGCAGCAGCGGCGGCCACGCTGCACCAGACCCAGTCCGCCCTTTCTCACCAGTTCAGCGATCTGGAACAACGCCTCGGCTTCCGTCTTTTTGTGCGTAAGAGCCAGCCGCTGCGCTTTACGCCGCAGGGCGAAATTTTGCTTCAGCTGGCGAATCAGGTTCTGCCGCAGATCGCCAGCGCGCTGCAGGCGTGTAACGAACCGCAGCAGACCACGCTGCGTATCGCCATTGAGTGCCACAGCTGTATTCAGTGGCTGACCCCCGCGCTTGAGAACTTCCGCCAGAAGTGGCCGCAGGTGGAGATGGACTTTAAATCCGGCGTGACGTTCGACCCGCAGCCCTCGCTGCAGCAGGGCGAGCTGGATCTGGTGATGACGTCCGATATTCTGCCGCGCAGCGGCCTGCACTATTCGCCGATGTTTGATTATGAGGTGCGCCTGGTGCTGGCACCGGACCATCCGCTGGCGACCAAAACGCGCATCACGCCGGAAGACCTGGCGACGGAAACGCTGCTGATTTACCCGGTGCAGCGCAGTCGTCTGGATATCTGGCGTCACTTCCTGCAGCCCGCTGGCATTAGCCCGCAGCTGAAAAGCGTGGATAACACCTTGCTGTTGATTCAGATGGTGGCGGCCAGCATGGGTATCGCGGCGCTGCCGCACTGGGTGGTGGAGAGTTTTGAACGCCAGGGCCTGGTGGTCACCAAAACCCTGGGTGAAGGACTGTGGAGCCGGCTGTACGCCGCCGTGCGCGATGGCGAGCAGCGTCAGCCGATTACGGAGGCGTTTATTCGCTCAGCGCGGAACCACGCGTGCGACCATCTTCCGTTTGTGCGGAGCGCGGAGCGACCCAGCGTCGATGGACCCACAGCGAAGCCAGGATCACCGCTCCCCCAATAAGGAAGCTCGGCCAGTGCGGCTGTTGCTGCCAGATGGCAAGGTTGACCAGCAGCCCTGCAGGAACATGTACGTTGTTCATGATCCCGAGCGTACCGGCGTCGACCTGCGTCGCGCCGTAGTTCCACATGAAGTACCCCAACCCGGAAGCCACGACGCCCAGCCAGACCAGAACACCCCACTGTACGGTGGTGGTCGGCAGCTTTTGCGGGTTACCCAGCATAAACCACGCCGCCACCGCGACGATCGCGGCCCCCATGTAGAACCACGCAAACGCGTTATGCTGCGGCATCGGACGGGTTTCCATCAGGCGTTTGTAGCCCACCATGCCGATGGCGAAGCTGATGTTGGCGAGCTGGACGAACATCAGCCCGGTCCAGAAGTGATCGCTCACTTTGTCATAGCGAATAATTGCCGCGCCAATCACCGCCAGCGCCGCGCTCAGCAGATATCCCCAACGCAGGCGGCGCTTGCTGAGCAAATCGTAGATCAGCGTGATATAGAGCGGCGTTAGCACGGTGAACAGCAGGAATTCCGAGACGGACAGGTAGACATAAGCCCGGAAGCTGAACAGGTACATGATGCCGAGCTGCATCGCCCCCACCAGCATATACAGCACAATCGTTTTCAGCGACTGCCCGCGCGTGCGCAGAAACGGCAGGAACACCAGCGCCGCCAGCCCCACGCGCATCAGCACCGAGAAGTAGCTGTCGACCGAACCGGCAAGGTATTCGCCAATCAGGCTAAAGGAGAAGGCCCACAGGATAGTGGTGATAATGAGTAGCGCCACAATGCTTGTCTCTCAGAAAGAAGGAGAGGCATTGTAGCGAACTCTTTAGTTGACAACTGAGCAATAAACAACCGAATAAAGATTATTCAAGGAACAGCTTGCGCAGATACTTCGGTACCGCGTTGTCTGCGTTGGTGCCGATCACTTCCAGCTCCGGGTGCAAATCTTTCAGACGCTGGTGTGCGTTTTCCATAATGCAGCCCTTGCCTGCCATCGAAAGCATCTCGGCGTCGTTCATGCCGTCGCCGAAGGCGATACAGTCCTTCAGCTCAAAGCCCAGTCGTTTCGCGACGGCTTCGAGCGCGTGGCCTTTAGAGACGCCCCCGGCCATTACTTCCAGACAGGTCACGGTGGAGAAGCTCACGTTGACACGATCGCCCCAGCGGGCGTTGATCGCCTGTTCCAGCGGCAGCAGCTCTTCGTGGCTGTCGCAGGTGAAGAACACCTTGCTGATCCCCTCTGGATCCAGCAAACCCGGCTCATAAAGGGAGTAGTTGAATACCGCTTCCCTGAAGAAACGCATTTCATCCGGGCGGTGGCGATTCATGAACCATTCGTCGTCGCGGTAAACGTTAGTGACGATAGCCGGGTTGTTATGCACCACGCCGAACAGATCGGCGGCAATATCGCGATCCAGGTTGTGCGTAAAGATCAGGTTGCCGTCGGTATCATGCACGCGCGCACCGTTGGAGGTGATCATGTACGACTTGATCTCAAGGTTATCGCGGATCTGCCCCACGTCCACGTGGTGGCGGCCGGTGGCAAACACAAAGTTCACGCCACGGGCGGTCAGAAGCTTTAAGGTCTCTTTCGCGTAAGGCGACAGGGTGTGGTCGGGGGAAAGCAGTGTGCCATCTAAATCAGATGCAACAACCTGGTACATAGGGATTTCAACCTCTGGTGGAAAACAATAATCAATTATGCCTGTTGAAAAATTCAACAATGGCGTTAAGCGCGACTGAGCGCATAGCGTCCTTTTCAAAAAGGATCTCATGGAACGCGCCGTTGATGACCATCGGTTTACCCCCTTCGCAGGGGTGCCCCGCCGCAGCGCGCAGTTCACAATAGCGGTCATGCATGCGGTTATCCACCACACGCTCTTCTTCCGCCTGAATCAGAAGCGTCGGCGTGTCATCATCGCCTACGCCCGCCAGCACCTGCTCACCAGCCAGAATACCCTCCCGCACCCAGTGCCAGGTCGGGCCGCCGACGCGCAAGCGCGGTTCATCGGCATAAAAGCGCAGGTTGCGGCGATAGCGCTGCCGACTGTGGGTCAAGACGTTGATGGCGAACGGCAATGCGCGCCAGCGTCCGGTTCCGATGGCATAACCTTCACGAATGCGCTGATGGCCCTCAGCCCAGTCGAGTAGATGGCGCACCATCCAGTCAGGGAAGCGAATAACGATACCGTACATCGGCGCGGTAAGCGCAATGGCGTCGCACTGGTGCTCATACCGCTGCAAAAACAGCGTCGAAATGGCACCGCCCATGGAGTGCGCAAGGATATACCGCTTGCGCCAGGGGCCGGGCTGCAATTCCTGCTGCCAGAATGCGGCAAAATCGTCGACGTAATCGCTGAAGCGATCCACGTGCCCACGGTGCGTGTCGGGCAGCATACGCCCGGACAGCCCCTGCCCACGGTGGTCGATGATCAGCACATCAAAACCCATATGGACCAGATCGTAGGCCAGTTCGGCATATTTAACGTAGCTTTCGATACGCCCAGGGCAGACCACGATCACCCGGTCATTTTTTTCATTGCGGAAACGAACGAAGCGCACCGGGATGCCCCCGACGCCGGTAAACTCGTCTTCCTCGCGCTGCCGCCAGAAATCGGTCAGCGGCCCCATTGAGAAAGCAGCAAATGCGTTTTCTCGTGTTTCCCAGTCCTTTTTCTGCTGAAACATTGGGTTTCCACTCACGTAATCCAGGGAATATCGTTTTTTTTCGTCACTGGTCACAAAATGACTCAACAATAGCGTATTGTGGCATAAAAATAGACGGTTCGGGAGTTTCAAATGACCTTCGAGTGGTGGTTCGCCTATCTGCTGACATCCATAATCCTCAGCCTTTCACCCGGCTCTGGCGCCATTAACACCATGACCACCTCCATCAACCACGGCTATCGCGGTGCGGCGGCGTCGATTGCCGGTTTGCAGACCGGGCTGGGCATTCATATTGTGCTGGTCGGGATTGGTCTGGGGACCCTGTTCTCCCGCTCCGTGCTGGCCTTTGAAGTGCTGAAATGGGCCGGGGCGGCGTATCTGATTTGGCTCGGTATCCAACAGTGGCGCGCGGCAGGCTCCATCAACCTGAATACGCTCGCTCAGACGCAAAACCGCGGTCATCTGTTTAAGCGTGCGGTTTTCGTCAACCTGACCAACCCGAAGAGCATCGTTTTCCTCGCCGCGCTGTTCCCGCAGTTTATCGTGCCGCATCAGCCGCAGGTGATGCAGTACGTAGTGCTGGGCGCGACCACCATTATCGTCGATATTATCGTCATGATTGGTTACGCGACGCTGGCGCAGCGGATTGCGGCGTGGATTAAAGGGCCTAAGCAGATGAAGGCCCTGAATAAAGTCTTTGGTTCGCTGTTTATGCTGGTTGGCGCGCTGCTTGCGTCAGCGCGTCATGCTTAGCGAGAAATGATGAGATGAATGCCGAAGCCGGCGAACAGCGCGCCGGCGAAGCCGTCGATCCACTTCGCAATACGCTGGTAGCCGCGGCGCATCGCCGGTAAGGCGAACAGACTGGCCACGATGGTAAACCAGGCAAAGGTTTCAACGACGATCAGCAGGAAGATGCCCCAGCGTGCGCCCGCACCGACGCTATCACCCACAAACAGCGAGAACACGGAGCCGAAATAGATAATCGCTTTCGGGTTCGCCAGGTTGGTCAGCAGCCCTTTTACAAAGCTGCGGCCGCCCGTTGCCAGCTCGACCTTTGGCTCTTCCGGTTTTTTCTCTTCTTTTTTCAGCGCCCCGCGCAGCATCTGGTAGCCCATCCAGCACAGGTACAGCCCGCCGCCGACCATAATGATGTTATGCAGCCAGGCCATCTTCGCCAGGATCAGGTTCAGACCGAGCAGCGCAACCGCCGCCCAGACCATAACGCCCATGGTGATACCGAGCACACCCATCATCGCCTCCTTGCGGGAGCGGCTGACGGCCGTTTGCGACACGAAGAAAAAGTCAGGTCCCGGGCTCATCAGCGCAACGATGTGCACTAACGCCACGGTGAGAAATAGCATTAACATAATTAGCTCGCGGGGAAATAATTCAGTGAGTCATCATCCTGGCACTTTTTCGCCCGGCTGACTACTCCTCATCATCACCATCAACGTGGGAACGGATGAGCGCCATAAACTCTTTACCGAAGCGCTCCAGCTTGCGCGTGCCGACGCCGTTGACGCTGAGCATTTCGCTGGCGCTAAGCGGCATCTGCTCGGCCATCTCGATCAGCGTCGCGTCGTTGAATACCACGTACGGCGGGATGTTTTCTTCGTCGGCAATGGCCTTACGCAGCTTGCGCAGTTTGGCGAACAGCTTGCGGTCGTAGTTGCCGCCGTAGGATTTCTGCATCACGCGCGGCTTGAGGGCGACCACGCGCGGCACGGCGAGCTTGAGTTCAACATCACCGCGCAGCACCGGACGCGCCGCTTCGGTCAGCTGTAGCGCGGAGTGCTGAGCAATGTTCTGCGTGGCAAAGCCGAGGTGAATCAGTTGGCGAATAATGCTGACCCAGTGCTCGTGGCTCTGGTCCTTGCCAATACCGTAGACAGGCAGCTTGTCGTGGCCCATGTCGCGGATACGCTGGTTGTTGGCACCGCGCAGCACTTCCACCACGTAGCCCATCCCGAAGCGCTGGTTCACGCGGTAAATGGTCGAGAGCGCCTTACGCGCGTCCATCAGGCCATCGTACTGTTTTGGGGGATCCAGGCAGATATCGCAGTTACCGCACGGCTCCTGCCGCCCTTCACCAAAGTAGTTGAGCAGCACCAGACGACGGCAGGTTTGCGCTTCGGCAAACGCGCCCATCGCGTTGAGCTTGTGGCGCTCGATATCCTGCAGTTGGCCCTGCGGCTTCTCTTCCAGACAGCGACGCAGCCACGCCATATCGGCCGGATCGTAAAACAGCATCGCTTCTGCAGGCAGACCGTCACGCCCGGCGCGACCGGTTTCCTGATAGTAGGATTCGATATTGCGCGGAATGTCGAAGTGCACCACAAAGCGCACGTTGGGCTTGTTGATCCCCATCCCGAACGCCACCGTCGCGACGACGATTTGCAGGTCGTCGCGCTGGAATTTTTCCTGCACGTCGGCGCGGATGTGGTTCTCTAACCCGGCATGGTATGCCGCCGCGCTAAAGCCGCGATTTTGCAGACGCGCAGCGGTGTCTTCCACCTTTGCGCGGCTATTGCAGTAGATGATGCCGGACTTGCCGCGCTGCTCCTGGACGTAGCGCAGGAGCTGATCCAGCGGCTTGAATTTTTCCATCAGCATGT
Organism: Enterobacter sp. GER_MD16_1505_Eko_090; assembly: GCF_003331015.1. NCBI lineage: Bacteria > Pseudomonadati > Pseudomonadota > Gammaproteobacteria > Enterobacterales > Enterobacteriaceae > Enterobacter > Enterobacter sp. GER_MD16_1505_Eko_090. The sequence continues at coordinate 28,525 of NZ_PUQF01000022.1, forward strand.
AGCGGATGTTCGGACGGTCGAAGCTGCTGACCTGAATATACGGGTCGTTCAGCCCCAGCAGGCGAACGATATCCAGGCGCGTGGTGTCATCCGCCGTGGCGGTAAGCGCCATAAACGGCAGCTCGGGGAAGCGCTGACGCAGCTGGCCGAGGGCGGCGTATTCCGGGCGGAAATCGTGTCCCCACTGGGAGATACAGTGCGCTTCATCCACCGCCAGCAGAACCGGATTCCAGTGCGCGAGATGGTCGAGGAAGTTATCCAGCATCAGGCGTTCCGGCGCGATATACAGCAGGCGGATCTGCCCGGTGCGGCACCCGGCCATCACCTCTTGCTGCTGCTCCCGGGTTTGCGTCGAGTTCAGACAGGCCGCCGCGACGCCGTTGGCGAGCAGCTGGTCAACCTGGTCTTTCATTAGCGAAATGAGCGGGGATACCACGACCGTCAGGCCGTTAAGCACCAGCGCGGGCACCTGATAACAGAGGGACTTACCGCCGCCGGTCGGCATCACCACCAGACAGTCACGGCCTTGCAGCACCGTTTCAATGATGGTTTCCTGGCCAGGGCGGAACTGCTGGTAGCCAAAGGTTTCATGCAAAACCTGTTTAGCCAGCGACTCCTGATTCAATACTTCCGCCTGCGCCACATTAACCCCATATGCGAAAAATAAAACAGGCGCTATTTTCAGCGCCTGAGAGAGAAACTTCAACGTTTAACGCAAAAACATTCGAGCAACCTAGAGAATATCGTTCAGCATCACGCCCACGCCGACGCGGGTCTGGTTGAAGTTGTAATCGATAAGCGACTCGCCGTAACCGCTGTAGACCTGCGTATAGATGCGAACGTGCTTCGTCATAGGATAGCTTAAGCCCACTTCCGCGCCGCCGTAACCGGTATTCCAGTTATACTGCCCCTTCGCGCTCAGTACGGCATCGCCCAGCTGATAGCCGACTTTGAGCTGGTAGTAGCCCATGTATTTGGTGATGTCCGGGTTGTCATCAGTGCTGCCGACCACATACCACGGCTTCACCTCCACCATCCAGTTACCGTTCTGCGCCATCAGGCGCGTATAGGCGCGGTTCCAGCTACGGGAAGTCGGATCGGAACGGCCGTTAGAATCATGGTTAAAGCCCACTTCGACGTCACGCAGCGTCCAGCCGGCGAATTCATAATCCGTTGCGAACCCGAGGAACAGCTGCGGCTCGTAGTTGGTTTCGCGGAACGGCGAGGATTCCCCGCTGTTAGAGAGCTGCCACCAGGACTTCTGCGTGTAAGACGCACCGAGCACCGAGTTCGGCCCCAGAATGCCGCGCCAGAACGGGAACGCGAGGCTGAGCTGGAACTTCACCTCATCTTTACGCGCATTATCAGACCAGTTATAGGAGCTTATCGCCTCTTTGTTGAGGTCGCTGGTCTGGGTGTAAATCACGTAGTTGGTGTCGTACGGATAGAGCGTGAACGGATTGTCATGCTCCTGAAGAAGGTTCGCGATAATGCTACCGTGCACGGCAGGCTTATCATGCACCTCTTTAATTGTCGCTTCCTGCGCATAGGCTGTGAGGGGCAGCGAAATCGCCGCCAGTAACCAGGCCAGATACGTCCGCATCGGTGGTGTTCTCCTGCAAAAGAGTAAAATTACCTGAATAGTTATGTGGCGAACATTCTACAGACTTCTGAGACAACTGCTGCATCCTCGTTTCTGAAAGTAGCATTCCTTGTTGCTGAGGCATAAAATCAACATTTCGTTAACAATAAGGATGTGATGCCTCATGTCAGCCATGCTTACCGCCGAAGAAGTGTTAAAACTCGTGGGCGAGATATTTGTTTACCATATGCCGTTTAACCGCGCGCTGGGACTGGAGCTGGAGCGTTACGAGAAAGACTTTGCCCAGCTGAGTTTCAATAACCAGCCGATGATGGTCGGGAACTGGGCGCAAAGTATTTTACACGGCGGCGTGATTGCCTCCGCGCTGGACGTGGCGGCAGGACTGGTCTGCGTGGGCAGTACGCTGACGCGCCATGACACCATCAACGAAGACGAACTTCGCCAGCGTCTGGCGCGCATGGGAACCATTGATTTGCGTGTCGACTATCTTCGCCCGGGGCGCGGAAACCGCTTCACCTGTACCAGCAGCCTGCTGCGCGCCGGGAATAAAGTTGCCGTGGCGCGCGTGGAATTACACAACGAAGAACAGGTTTATATCGCCAGCGCAACCGCCACTTATATGGTGGGTTGAGGCGGCAAAATCGGGTAAAATTGATTCACTTTTTTGTAACGGATTTTCCCGATGGATGCTAAACAGACGCGGCAGGGCGTTTTACTCGCCCTTGCCGCTTATTTTATTTGGGGTATCGCCCCGGCGTACTTCAAGCTAATCGCCTACGTTCCGGCTGATGAGATCCTCACTCACCGCGTCATATGGTCGTTCTTCTTTATGATTGCGCTGATGAGCCTCAGCCGTCAGTGGTCGGGCGTCAAAACGCTGCTGCAAACCCCGAAGAAGATCTTCCTGCTGGCGCTCTCTGCCGTGCTGATTGGCGGTAACTGGCTGCTGTTTATCTGGGCAGTGAATAACCATCACATGCTTGAAGCGAGCCTGGGGTACTTCATTAACCCGCTGGTGAACATCGTGCTGGGGATGATTTTCCTCGGTGAGCGCTTCCGCCGGATGCAGTGGGTGGCGGTGATTCTGGCCTTCTGCGGCGTGCTGGTGCAGCTGTGGACGTTCGGCTCGCTGCCAATTATCGCCCTTGGTCTGGCGTTCAGCTTTGCCTTCTACGGCCTGGTGCGTAAGAAGATTGCGGTGGAAGCGCAGACGGGGATGCTGTTTGAAACCCTGTGGCTGCTGCCGGTGGCGGCGATTTATCTCTTCGGCATCGCCGACAGCCCAACCAGCCACATGGGCAGCAATCCGTGGTCGCTGAACCTGATGCTGATGGCGGCGGGCGTGGTAACTACCATTCCACTGCTGTGCTTCACCGGTGCAGCGACGCGCCTGCGTCTCTCCACGCTGGGCTTCTTCCAGTACATTGGCCCGACGCTGATGTTCCTGCTGGCAGTGGTGTTTTACGGCGAAGTGCCGGGTGCGGATAAGATGGTGACGTTCGCCTTTATCTGGGTGGCATTGGCGATCTTTGTTGCGGATGCGATTTATACCCAGCGCAGGGGGCGCAAAGGGCTGTAGGCCTTTTTGCCGGATGGCGGCTGCGCCTTATCCGGCCTACAAGATCTGCAGGCCCGGTAAGCGTAGCGCCACCGGGCGGATTCTCAAAGCCAGTTACGACGCTTAAAGTACAGATACGGCGCCAGGCCCGCGAGGATCATAAAGATAATCGCCCCCGGGTAGCCAAAGCTCCACTTCAGCTCCGGCATAAACTCGAAGTTCATCCCGTAGCTGGACGCCACCAGCGTCGGCGGCAGGAACACCACGGACACCACCGAGAAGATCTTGATGATGCGGTTCTGCTCGATGTTGATAAAGCCCATCGCCGCCTGCATCAGGAAGTTGACCTTCTGGAACAGGGATTCGTTGTGCGGCAGCAGGGATTCGATATCGCGCAGGATCTCACGCGCCTGCTCCAGCTGACCGCCCGGCAGACGCGCCTTGCGCACCAGGAAGTTCAGCGCGCGCTGGGTATCCATCAGACACAAGCGCACCTTCCAGCCGATATCTTCCAGCTCCGCCAGCGTTGAGAGCGCTTCGTCGTACTCATCGCCCTGATGGCCTTCCATGATCACGCGGCTCAGCTTTTCCAGATCGCTGTAGATGTTTTCAATTTCATCCGCCAGCTGTTCAATTTTGGTCTCGAACAGATCGAGCAGCAGCTCATAGGCGTTGCCGTCCACCATCGCCTGGCTGCGGGCGCGCATGCGGTAGAGGCGGAATGCCGGTAGCTCACGCTCGCGCAGGGTAAACAGGCGGCCGTCGCGAATGGTAAATGCCACAGTGGAGTTGCCCGCGTGGTCTTCGGCATCTTCGAAGAAGAAGAAGGAGTGAATGTGCAGGCCGTCTTCGTCTTCAAAAAAACGGGCGGATGCTTCGATGTCTTCCAGTTCCGGGCGCGTTGCCAGGCTTTGCCCCAGCTCAGATTGTACGCGAAGGCGCTCATCGTCGTCCGGCTCGACCAGATCCACCCATACGGCATCAATGAGGGGCTGTGACTCTTCGGCTTCAAGCCGAGTCAGTCGGTTATTTTCGAGTTGAAATGCGCTCAACATGACCGGGACTCCCAATGCAAAAAATATCGGACAGTTCGGTGGGCACACAGAAACAAATTGGGTTTCAGACCATTAAACAGCCTGACTCAGCGCGACGGGAGTAATGTAGTCGCTGACAACCACTAAGGCCATCAGCAAGAGGAGATAGCCTTAGGAGTTGTTCCTGGATGACAGGGAATTGAGCCAGTATCTACTGGGTGTGTCCAAGGCGAATGTCCTCTTAGCGTAATCGTGCGCGCATGTTACGCCAGCTATAACTGTGGCGTCAACACGCAACGAAACGCTGAAGGGCATTAATTGACCTTCAACGTATAAGGCTAGCAGATTATTACAAAATAATGATATTTTTCTGAACGTTAGACTGTTTCCAGCTTCGCGTAGGCGGCCACCAGCCATTTGATCCCCTGCCCCTGGAACGCCACCTGCAGGCGGCTGTGCTCGCCGCTGCCTTCCAGATTCACAATGGTGCCTTCGCCAAACTTCGAATGGCGCACGCGCTGGCCCAGCTTGTAGCCGGTGTCGGTTTCCGCTATCGGCGAGCCCATGCGCTGATGGCTGACCGGACGGCTGATGCTCGCCCGCAGACGTACCTCTTCGACACACTCTTCCGGCAGTTCACCGATAAAGCGCGACGGACGGTGGTAGACCTCTTTACCATAGAGACGTCGGGTTTCAGCGTAGGTCAGCGTCAGCTTCTGCATCGCTCGCGTCACGCCCACGTAGGCCAGACGGCGTTCCTCTTCCAGACGTCCGCCTTCATCCAGCGACATCTGGCTCGGGAACATCCCCTCTTCCATGCCAACGATGAATACCTGCGGGAACTCCAGACCTTTGGCGGAGTGCAGGGTCATAAGCTGAACCGCATCCTGCCAGGTGTCCGCCTGCCCTTCCCCCGCTTCCAGCGCGGCGTGGGAGAGGAACGCCTGCAGCGGCATCAGGTCTTCGTCTTCTTCGTTGTAGCTGAACTGGCGCGTTGCCGTGACCAGTTCCTCTAAGTTCTCAATACGGGTCTGGCCCTTCTCGCCTTTTTCCTGCTCGTACATGGTGCGCAGGCCGGAGTCTTTAATCACCCGGTCGGTCTGCACGTGCATCGGCATGTCGGCGGTTTCCTGCGCCAGGGCGTCAATCAGCTCAAGGAAGCGCTGCAGGGCGCTGGCCGCGCGTCCGGCAAGGGCCTTTTCCTGCAGCAGCTCGCGGCACGCCTGCCACAGCGTCAGCTGACGGTCGCGCGAGGCCTGACGCACCACGTCCAGCGTACGGTCGCCAATCCCGCGGGTCGGCGTGTTGACCACGCGTTCAAACGCCGCGTCGTCGTTACGGTTGGCAATCAGACGCAGATACGAGAGCGCATCTTTGATTTCCTGACGTTCGAAGAAGCGCATACCGCCGTAAATGCGGTACGGCATCCCCACCTGCAGCAGCGCCTCTTCCAGCACGCGCGACTGGGCGTTGCTGCGATAGAGAATGGCGCACTGCTCCAGCGCGCCGCCGTTGTCCTGCCAGGTTTTGATGCGGTTGACCACGAAGCGCGCTTCGTCGAGCTCGTTGAAGGCGCAGTAAATCGAAATCGGTTCGCCGTCGACGCCGTCGGTCCACAGCTTTTTACCCAGACGCCCGTTGTTATTCTCAATCAGGGCGTTGGCCGCGCTCAGAATGTTGCTGGTTGAGCGGTAGTTCTGCTCCAGACGGATGGTTTGCGCGCCGGGGAAATCGTTGAGGAAGCGCTGGATGTTCTCCACCTGCGCCCCGCGCCAGCCGTAGATCGACTGGTCATCATCGCCCACGATCATCACCTTGCCGGTATCACCGGCCAGCAGGCGGATCCATGCATACTGGATGTTGTTGGTATCCTGGAATTCGTCCACCAGAATGTTGGTGAAGCGTTCACGGTAGTGCTGCAGGATGTGCGGCTTGTTGAGCCACAGCTCGTGAGCGCGCAGCAGCAGCTCGGCAAAATCCACCAGACCGGCGCGATCGCACGCTTCCTGATAGGCCTTGTAGACGTTCTGCCAGGTCTGCTCGACCGGGTTGCCGAAGCTCTGAATATGGTGCGGGCGCAGCCCCTCGTCTTTCTGACCGTTGATGTACCACATCGCCTGACGCGGCGGCCACTGCTTCTCGTCGAGGTTCATCGCCTTGATCAGGCGCTTCAGCAGACGGAGCTGGTCTTCGCTGTCGAGGATCTGGAAATCCTGCGGCAGGTTGGCGTCCATGTGGTGCGCACGCAGCAGGCGGTGCGCCAGACCGTGGAAGGTGCCAACCCACATGCCGCCCTGGCTGGTGCCCATCAGCTGCGCGATGCGGTGGCGCATCTCCGCCGCCGCCTTGTTGGTGAACGTGACCGCCATGATGGAGTACGGCGAGCAGTTTTCCACGCTCTGCAGCCAGGCGATATGGTGAACCAGCACGCGCGTCTTACCACTGCCCGCTCCAGCCAGCACCAGCAGGTTGGTGCGCGAGGCGGCAACCGCGTCACGCTGTTTGTCATTAAGGCTGTCGAGCAGGTAAGAAACGTCCATTGGCACCGTCACATAGTATTCAGGAACAGAGCAAAACGCCCGGTGGCGCTTCGCTTACCGGGCCTACAACAGCAAAACCCTGGTAATTTATACAATATTACTGGTGATTATATCAGCGTCGTGAGGGATGCCAACCGCGAAATTTCCACGTGCGGCAGAAGACGGCTATCGGAGGCGATCATCAGGTCAGCATTTTCCGGCTTGATCCAGCAGGCCTGCATGCCGCAGCGGATGGCGCCCGCCACGTCTGTGGTCAGGTCATCCCCCACGTGCAGGATCTTACCCAGCGGCAGGTTAAGCTTATCCGCCGCCAGATGGTACATGTCGCTGAACGGCTTCGCGCGCCCGTGAGGACCCGCACGCAGCACGAATTCAAAGTAATCGCTGAGGCCGAACAGCTCCGGCTGGGCATTGCCGTTGGTGATGGCCACCAGCGGCCACTTTTCGGCAAGCGTCGCCAGCGTGTCGTGGGTTTCCTGCGGCACGTCGATACGGCTGCGCCATTTGGCGAAGTTTTCCATGGCCGCTTCTGCCCCAATGGCGGCATCCTGCGCGCTCAAACCCACGTTGAGCATCGCCTGCTCAACCGCGCGACGACGCCATTCGGTCACGTCGTGGTAAATGTCCGGCTCGGTCTCCCGCAGGGACTGACGCAGCTTCTGGAAGTCCTTGTTCTGCATCGTCTTCAGCGCGGGATGATAGTTCTGCACAAACGCCAGCGACTCCTGCTCGGTACGCAGGATCACCTCGCGGTTGTCATAAAGAGTGTCATCAAGGTCAAACGTCAGGGCTGAGATCTGACCGAGTGGGCGGTAAAAACGCATTATTTCCCCCGTTTGGCGCGTGGATGCGCCGCGTCATACACCGAGGCAAGGTGTTGGAAGTCTAAGTGGGTATAAATTTGTGTGGTCGACAGGTTCGCGTGGCCAAGCAGTTCCTGCACGCCGCGCAGATCGCCGCTTGACTCAAGCATGTGTGTTGCAAAGGAGTGGCGCAGCTTGTGCGGATGCACGTGGCTGTTTAGCCCCTGCTTAATGCCCCACTCCGCAAAGCGCTTCTGCACGTTACGCGCCGAGATCCGCTTGCCGAGTTTCGACAGGAACAGCGCATCTTCGTCGGTGCCAAACAGCCCGCGCAGGTCAAGCCAGTGCTCAATCCAGGAGACAGCATTGCGGCCAATCGGCAGGCGGCGCTCTTTGCTGCCCTTCCCCATTACCCACACTTCGCCCGATTCCAGATCGAGATGCTTCAGGTCGAGGTTGACGAGTTCAGACAGACGCAGCCCGGCACCGTACATCACCTCCAGCATCGCGCGATCGCGGACGGCCAGCGGATCGTTCAGATCGATATCCAGCAGGCGGTTTACGTCGTCAACGTCAATATTTTTAGGCAGATGGCGCGGCGCTTTCGGCGTGGCGATCCCTTTTGCCGGGTTGGCTTTTATGCCGCCCTGGCTGACCAGCCAGTCGAAGAAGCTGCGCAGCGCAGAGAGCCTGAGCGCCAGGCTTGCCGGGCTGAGGTTTTTTTTGCGGCTACGCACGACGAACGCGCGTACCGTCGCAGCATCACATTGTTGCCAGCTTTTCAGGCCGATCTCGTCGGCGATCTGCATGATGGCATCAAACTGACGCTGATAGTTAAGCAGCGTAATGGGGCTAAGCTGGCGTTCCACGCCGAGATAGCGCAGAAAGCGCGAGACGTCAGTGGCGAGCAGTCCGTCCGTCATACGCGCTCAATCCAGCGCTCCAGCAGCTCAGGCAGCATCAGGGCGATCTCCTGCAGCAGGTGCGTGGCTTGCCCCTGCTCATAGTGATGCGCGTCGCGGCTGGTAAATAAGATGACGCCCAGATCGCCATCGCGCCCCATCAGCGACATCGCCACCGAGCCAATCGCTTTGGCCTCCGGTAACACCACCAGCAGCTCAGGTCCGTTAAGCGGCCCCAGATAGTGGTGCTCATGGCCCAGACGCTGAATGCGCAGCGGTTCAAACGCCTGACGGCTCAGTGCCAGATGGGTAAATCCCGACGGTGCGCCGATGCGCCAGCGGTCAGGGAAAAGACGAATCGTTGCACCCGCCAGCCCCAGCTCGCGGGCCCAGCGGTGGAAGCGGCTGAGGAACTCGTCAAGACTGTGCGCCGACGCCAGACGCGCCTGCAGATGCAGCAGACGATAGAACAGGCTTTCATTGGTGCTGGCCTGCTCCATCAGCAGCGTCATGTTCTCTTCAAGCTGGCTGATGTGGTTGCGCGCGCGCGCCATGTGCCATTCCACCAGCGACACGGTTCCGCGAACCGGATGCGGCACGCGCATCTCTTCGACGACGCGTGCATTGCGAATAAAAAACTCAGGATTGCGCAGCAGATAATCAACAACAGCTCTGTCGTCCAGTTCCGTCACTGTTTCCTGCAGTTCTTCCCCTGGTTGTTTCATAGATGGATAAACCCGTCATAGACATGTGCCGCCGGGCCCGTCATATACAGTGGATGACCCGGTCCTTTCCAGGCGATATCAAGCCGACCGCCCGGTAATTCCACGCGAACCTCTTCAGCCAGTAACCCCTGGGAGATGCCCACGGCCACTGCCGCACAGGCTCCGCTTCCGCAGGCCTGCGTCTCGCCCGCACCGCGCTCGTAAACCCGCAGACGAATGTGCTCGCGCTTCACCACCTGCATAAAACCGATGTTCGCGCGCTCCGGGAAACGTTCGTGGCTTTCCAGCACCGGGCCGAGCGTTTCGACCGCCGCGGTTTCCACATCATCAACCTGGATCACGCAGTGTGGGTTACCCATAGAGACGACGCCGCACAATACTGTCTGCTCGGCCGCCCGCATAATATAGGTCTTTTCCGCTTTGTTTGCGCGAAACGGCACGACGGAAGGCTCGAAGTTAGGCTCGCCCATGTTCACGCGCACCAGCTCATCATCGGTGACGCTGAGCACCATGCGACCATTGGCTGTACTGACGCGAATATCACGCTTGTTAGTCAGCCCTTTCAGGCGGACAAAGCGGGCAAAACAGCGCGCGCCGTTGCCGCACTGGTTCACTTCGCTGCCGTCCGCGTTAAAAATACGGTAGTGGAAATCGAGGTCGGGATCGTACGGCGGCTCAACCACCAGCAGCTGATCGAACCCCACGCCCAGATGCCGATCCGCCAGACGACGGATCAGTTCCGGTGAGAAAAACACATTCTGCGTTACCGCGTCGACGACCATAAAATCGTTGCCAAGGCCATGCATTTTAGAGAACTGCATCATTTGCTCCATTGCGCGGGTACAGAACGTTGTCGTCAGAGATTAACCTGAGTCGGGCCGCCGTTGTCGCCACGGTCGTTAGTATCTGGCGTGGAAGACTCAATGCCGCTGTTAACCGGTTTCGTCGGCGGTGGTGCGGTTTTATCCGCAGGCGGAAAGTACAGTGGTCCCTTCAGTCCGCAGCCAGTCAGGCTAAACAGCGTGATGAGAACGGCAAGCGTTCGGAAAGCGTTTTTCATTATAAAGTTGCCCGTAAGTTCAAATCTGTTTCTATCATCGCAGGAGAAGACACAAAAGCAAGAGTTTGCCGCTTTCCTGCAACGGGAATTATTTAGGGTTATACTGCCGGCATCACGAAAAACAGGAACAAAACCATGAACGACAGTGAATTCCATCGCCTTGCCGACAACCTGTGGATGACCATCGAAGAGCGTCTTGACGACTGGGACGGCGACAGCGATATCGATTGTGAAATCAACGGCGGTATTCTGACCCTGAGCTTCGAAAATGGCAGCAAAATTATTATTAACCGTCAGGAGCCGCTTCACCAGGTGTGGCTGGCGGCCAAACAGGGCGGCTATCACTTCGATCTGAAGGGTGATGAGTGGGTGTGCGACCGTAGCGGTGTACCGTTCTGGGATCTGCTGGAACAGGCCGCGACCGCGCAGGCGGGTGAGGAAGTGCGTTTCAGGTAGTTTTGTTGCCCGGTGGCGGCTGCGCCTTACCGGGCCTACAACGGCTCGAACCGTAGGCCGGGTAAGCATTAGCCACCCGGCGAAAAGGCTCAGGAGAAATACTGCTGCAACAGCGGCGCGGTGTCCTGATTGGCAGGCGCGGCAGGCGTGACGGCCTGAGTGCGGAACGGGATCACCTGCGCACGGCCATCGACGTTCACAATCTGGTAGAACTGCGGCAGGTTAAAGTTGATAAAGCTTGAGCCGTAGGTAAAGCGGTCATGCGAAGAGGAGTAGAAGCGGCTGACGTCGCGCACCAGCTCCTCTTTACTGCCTTCACAATGGTGATACACCTCGGCGCGGTTGGTCTCATCCAGAATGTAGATGTTGAACCCGGCATCGTCGCCCGACTCTTCAAAGAAGAACTGAATAATCCCTTCACTGGCAAAGCCGTCCACCACCTGCGGGAGCTTAACGTGGTTGGTTTCCACCTGCACCGACAGGCCATGCAGCTTGTTATGCGAAATCGCGCCGTAGAATTCAATGGCGTTTTCCAGCTTCTGTACCGACACGTTGAGACGTTCAAAGAACAGGCCCCAGGTCTGGCCGGAGACGCGCAGCGCTTTAAAGCGCCCGGTTTCCTGACGGGTACTGGAGAGACGCAGCTCGATACACTCGGAGACCAGCTGCTGCACGCGGGTACGAATCAACCCGCGCAGGTGCTGGCTGTAGCAGAACACTTCCACGCTGTCCGGCGGCGCGGCATCCTGGTGCATCTTGCCAAGAATGGTTTTCAGCGCTTCGATCATCGCCTGCTCGCCGTTGAAGTGCAGGGTACGCACTTCGTTCCACGAGTTGCGGTACAGCAGGTCCACGCTGCCCACCAGGCAGTTTTGCTGCTCGCCAAAGCTAAAGACATCCAGCTTGCGGAAGTCAAAATGGACCACCTGATTACGGAAGGCCGCCGTCGGGTCGTATTCCAGGTTGACGATGATCGCCAGATGGCGAATCTCACACGGGCTGTAGAGTGCTTTTGGCGTCGGCGCAGGCAGACGCAGCGGGAAGTGGTGCGACACATCCGCGACCATCTCCTGCAGCTTAGCGAGATCGACCACCTCATTGCCTTTGATAAACAGGCGCGTGCGCGAGGTCAGCAGGCCGTTAAACCAGGCCCAGGCCACCAGCTTGTTCAGATAGCGGTTATATTCCAGCGGCTGATGGCTGATGATGGAATCCATGCTTGGCGCACGGTTGTACAGATACCACCCGGTGCGGTTCGCGCGGCCCGGCGGCACGTAGATAAAGGTCAGGTTCGGTTCTGACAGGTCAGGCGAAATCTGCGGGTTAACCAGCGTGACTTTACCCGGCAGCGCTTCAAACGCGGCGTACAGCTTACGGGTCAATACCCCGATGTCCTGCGGGCTGGCGGAAACGCTGAGATTGTTGCGGCGCGCAAAGCGGATCAGATTACGGTAGCTTTGCATCATCGCATCGAGCAGTTCGTTGTGCGCTTCTCGCACCTGATCGATTTTCCAGTTGGCCCGGTTGTCGAGCATGGACAGACGCGCGTCGTCCCATCCCCACTCTTTCACTAACTGGCTGACCACTTCACGACGCCAGCCCACGCAGGCGCGTTCGCGGCTCAACTTCTCACAGACTTTGAGATAGAAACATCGACGTACCAGGTCAAGACGCGTGGTGTCATCAATGGCTTTCAGGTATTCGGTTACGCGCTCGAGCATCATGCAGTAAGCGTCCAGCCCGAAGGAGACGATCTCCCCGTCGTGCAGGCGCTGCTTGATGTCTTTTGCCAGCAGGCGCGGCGTCGGGTATTCCCAAGAGTAGGCTTCAAGCAGCAGCGTTTTCAGCACCGCTTTGTACGGTGAGTCGATACTCTTATAGAGCTGCCAGAGGCTTGCGCCGAAATACTCTTCCGCAGACAGTGAGCTGAGACCGCCGAGGTCCAGCCATTCGTTTGGCGTCAGTACGCCCTGCGCATAAAGCGACATGACGTAATCGTCGTAATGCTCTTCTTCTTCGCACGGGACCATATTCCACAGAATACGTTTCCCGGCCAGGCGAACGGCAGTACGGTAGAATTCATCCAGCAATAAGATGTGCTGGGTCGAGCCGCAGTCCTCACCACCCAGACTGCCGCTTTCGTTATGGCGGAAACGGTTTTCATCAATCAGGAAGAAGCTCACTTCCACGCCGAGCGAGGCCGCCCAGCTCTCCAGCAGGCTGCATTTACGCTGCAGCAGCTGACGCTCTTCGTTATCGAGCCAGGACTGATGACAGACCCAGATGTCCAGGTCAGAAGAACAGCTTTGCCCTACCGATGAGGTGCTCCCCATAGAGTAAACGCCGGTAATCGGCAGTTCACCTTTCGGGGACTCCTGTGGCGGCATGCCCCGGTAGAGTTCCAGCTCGTTCAAATAATGCTGTTGGGTTTCATCAGGCGTGAAAAGGCAAATGCCCTGGGGAACGTTACCATCAAGGTAGCCAGGCATCAGCGGGTGGTGATAGTGCAATAATGTTGGCAGCAGACTGTATACCTGCTGGAAAGCAGGGCCCATAGCAGCAAGCGCGCGATCCACACGCAGTTGATTTATGGCATCCAGTCTCTGTTTCAGAGTCTCAATATAGAGGTACAAGACGTATCGCCTGATGTTTCCGGGTGTCGCAGCTATTCAAAACACGAGTAACAGCGGACCCGCAGTATTTCAAAAAGATAACCGTTACCCTTTTTCGCCCTTATCATTTTTGGTGGTACCGACGAAAAAATGGTCTAAAACGTGATCAATTTAACACCTTGCCGATTGACCGTAAAGAAAGATGCGCTACATACAAGTGTAGCACCGTTCTGTACGTGTAAATTCCTGAATACGGCTCTGGCTGACGAATACGCCGCCTTGTCCCTCTCACTCTTCATCAACCGTAAAACTGCCATCCCAGAGTCAACAATGTTAGGATGGTTAGCGATTGATAATGACGGTAACAAGCATGTTAGACAATGTTTTGAGAATTGCCACACGCCAAAGCCCTCTCGCGCTCTGGCAGGCACATTATGTGAAGCAGCGCCTGGAAGCCTGCCACAGTGGATTGCGCGTCGAGCTGGTGCCGATGGTCACGCGCGGTGACGTGATCCTCGATACGCCGCTGGCGAAAGTGGGCGGCAAGGGCCTGTTTGTCAAAGAACTGGAACTGGCATTGCTTGAGAACCGCGCCGATATCGCCGTACATTCGATGAAAGATGTGCCCGTCGAGTTCCCGGAAGGGCTGGGGCTAGTGACCATCTGCGAGCGCGAAGACCCGCGCGATGCGTTTGTCTCTAACCGCTATGACTCGCTCGACGCGCTGCCAGCGGGTAGCGTGGTTGGCACGTCCAGTTTACGCCGTCAGTGTCAGCTGGCGGAGCGTCGTCCTGACCTGATCATCCGCTCGCTGCGCGGTAACGTCGGCACGCGTCTGGGCAAGCTGGATAACGGCGATTACGATGCCATTATCCTCGCCGTTGCCGGCCTGAAGCGTCTGGGGCTGGAAGAACGTATTCGCGTAGCGCTGCCGCCAGAGCTCTCACTGCCCGCTGTTGGCCAGGGTGCCGTCGGCATCGAGTGCCGTCTGGACGATGCGCGTACTCGCGAGCTGCTTGCCCCACTGAATCATGACGAAACCGCTACGCGCGTAAAAGCGGAGCGGGCGATGAATACCCGCCTCGAAGGCGGGTGCCAGGTGCCAATTGGCAGCTATGCTGAATTGACGAATGGCGAACTGTGGCTGCGCGCGCTGGTAGGCGCCCCGGACGGTTCGCAGATGGTGCGCGGCGAACGTCGCGGTAACGCGCAAGATGCCGAGCAGCTTGGCGTGTCGCTGGCGGAAGAGTTACTGGATAACGGCGCCCGCGAGATCCTGGCTGACGTATATAATGGAGAGCCCCCTGCATGAGTATTCTCGTCACCCGCCCTTCTCCCGCAGGAGAGCAGTTAGTGAGCCGTCTGCGCACACTGGGGCAGGTGGCCTGGAGTTTTCCGCTCATTGAATTCTCCCCCGGTCGCGAGCTCTCTGCGCTCGCCGACCAGATGAATACCCTTCAGGACGGTGACCTGCTGTTTGCGCTGTCGCAGCATGCCGTGGAATTTGCCCACGCACAGCTGCAGCAGCAGGACATGGCCTGGCCAACCGCCCCCGGCTATTTCGCGATTGGCCGCACAACGGCACTGGCGCTGCATACCGTAAGCGGCGCGGACGTTCGTTACCCGTTAGATCGGGAAATCACTGAAGTCTTGCTACAATTACCTGAATTACAAACTGTTGCCGGAAAGCGTGCGCTCATTTTGCGCGGCAATGGGGGGCGCGAGCTGCTGGGCGAAACGCTGCGTGAACGTGGTGCGAACGTGACGTTCGTTGAGTGCTATCAGCGCTGTGCAAAACACTACGATGGCGCGGAAGAGGCGATGCGCTGGCACGCGCGAGGCATCAATACGCTGGTGGTCACCAGCGGTGAAATGTTACAACAGCTTTGGGCGCTGATACCGCTTTGGTATCGCGAAAACTGGTTACTCCGCTGTCGGCTTCTGGTCGTCAGTGAGCGTCTGGCGAACCAGGCCCGGGAACTGGGCTGGCAGGATATTCGGATCGCTGATAACGCCGACAACGATGCGCTGCTGCGCGCATTACAATAACTCTCAAATGGGAAGCCATAATGACGGAACACGACAAATCCTCCGCCGTGGTTGAAGAGACCAGGGAGACTGTGGAGACGACGCCACAGCCAGAGACGACTGAGAAAACCGCTGAGAAGAAAAACGGCAGCAACAAAACAAGCCTCACGCTGAGCGCGATTGCCATCGCCATTGCGCTGGCAGCGGGGGCTGGCCTCTACGGGCTGGTGAAGCAACAGAGCGCTAACCAGACGTCCACCAGCGATGCGCTGGTGAATCAGCTCACTGCCCTGCAAAAAGAGCAGGAGACGCAGAAAACCGAGTTGGAAGCCGTGATTAAGCAGCAGGCCGCCGCGCTTGCCGAAGCGAACAGCAAACAGGAAGGGCTGACCAAACAGCTGGGTGAAGTGCAGCAGAAAGTCGCCACGATTTCCGGCACCGATGCCAAAACCTGGCTGCTCTCGCAGGCTGACTTCCTGGTGAAGCTCGCCGGACGTAAGCTCTGGAGCGATCAGGACGTCACCACTGCCGCCGCGCTGCTGAAAAGCGCCGATGCAAGCCTGGCGGACATGAACGACCCGAGCCTCATTACCGCCCGTCGCGCGATTACCGCAGACATCGCCAGCCTCTCCGCCGTTTCGCAGGTGGATTACGACGGCATTATCCTTAAAGTGAATCAGCTGTCGAATCAGATTGATAACCTGCAGCTGGCGGATAACAACGACGACGACTCCCCGATGGATTCCGACGGTACGGAGCTTTCCAGCTCGCTGAGCGAATGGCGCATAAACCTGCAGAAAAGCTGGCAGAACTTTATGGACAGCTTTATCACTATCCGCCGTCGCGACGAAACTGCCGTACCGCTGCTCGCGCCGAACCAGGACATCTATCTGCGCGAGAACATTCGTTCCCGCCTGCTGGTGGCGGCCCAGGCCGTGCCGCGTCATCAGGAAGAGACCTATAAACAGGCGCTGGATAACGTCTCAACGTGGGTACGCGCTTACTACAACACCGATGATGCGACGACCACCGCCTTCCTCGAAGACATTGATAAGCTGAGTCAGCAGAACATCACCATGAACGTGCCGGACAAGCTGACCAGCCAGCCGATTCTGGAGAAACTGATGCAGACGCGCGTGCGTAACCTGCTGGCGCAGCCGGGCGTGCCGGCTGAGCAAACGGGCGGAGCGGCACCTGCTCCGGCTCCTGCGCCTGAAAGCGCACCGCAGGGAGAGTAACGATGCTAAAAGTCCTCTTACTCTTTATCCTGCTGATCGCCGGGATCGTCCTGGGGCCTATGCTTGCGGGTCATCAGGGTTATGTCCTGATCCAGACCGATAACTACAACATTGAAACCAGCGTAACGGGTCTGACGATCATTCTGATCCTTGGCGTGGTGGTGCTGTTTGCGATCGAGTGGATCCTGCGCCGTATTTTCCGTACCGGTGCCCATACCCGCGGCTGGTTCGTTGGCCGTAAGCGCCGTCGCGCCCGTAAACAGACCGAGCAGGCGCTGCTTAAGCTCGCAGAGGGTGACTATCAGCAGGTTGAAAAGCTGATGTCGAAAAACGCCGACCATGCCGAACAGCCGGTGGTGAACTATCTGCTGGCGGCCGAAGCGGCGCAGCAGCGTGGTGACGAAGCCCGCGCTAATCAGCACCTGGAGCGAGCGGCTGAGCTGGCTCACGGCGACCCGATTCCGGTGGAAATCACGCGCGTTCGTCTGCAGCTGGCACGCAATGAGAATCACGCGGCTCGCCACGGCATCGACCGTCTGCTGGAAGTCGCGCCGCGTCATCCGGAAGTGCTGCGCCTTGCCGAGCAGGCCTATATTCGTACCGGCGCCTGGGGCTCACTGCTGGACATCATTCCGTCGATGGCGAAGGCCGAGGTGGGCGACGATGAACATCGTGATGAGCTTCAGCGTCTGGCGTGGATTGGCCTGATGGATCAGGCGCGCGCAGACCTGGGCAGCGACGGTCTGAAAACGTGGTGGAAGAATCAGAGCCGTAAAACGCGTCAGCAGGTTCCTCTGCAGGTGGCGATGGCGGAACATCTCATCGAATGTGACGATCACGACACGGCTCAGGAGATCCTCCTCGACGGTCTGAAGCGTCAGTACGACGATCGTCTGGTGATGGTGATCCCGCGCCTGAAAACCAACAATCCTGAGCAAATCGAAAAAGTGCTGCGTCAGCAGATTAAAACCGTCGGCGATCGACCGCTGCTGTGGAGCACGCTCGGCCAGTCGTTGATGAAGCACGGCGAATGGCAGGAGGCGAGCCTCGCCTTCCGTGCAGCGCTGAAGCAGCGTCCGGACGCCTTCGACTACGCCTGGCTTGCCGATACGCTGGACAAGCAGCATAAGCCGGAAGAGGCCGCCGCCATGCGCCGTGACGGGCTGTTGCTGACCCTGCAAAACAACGGTACCCAGCAATAATCAAAAAGGAGGCCAAACGGCCTCCTTTTTTTATCGCCTTTCTGCTGCTACATTCTTTACACCTGCATCCGCAAACGAGCCCGCCAATGTAACGATCTCTTTTCATTAACTTTTTCTCACACACGCGCACATTCTGCAGCGTGGATTAAATCGTTTTTGAAAGGAAATCGTCATGAACTCGCTTCTGTATGCGCTGATTGAAGCGCTGCGCTGCCACCGCTGGCTGCGCCTCCTTGCTTGTGCTTTTATCTTTTCTTCGCTGGGGAATGGCTTAACCCAGGTCGTGGTCTTCGGCTTGCTGTTAGCATGGTCAGCCCCGCCCGCACTGCTCACCCTCGCTTTTCTTTTCGCTACGGTGCCGGGGTTTATCGGAAGTACGATCGGCGAAAAGCTGTGCTCCCGATGTTCTCCGATCGCCCTGCTGATACTGACCGAGGCACTGGGATTGCTCGCCCTGCTCTTTCCCCTCCTTGGTGTGGGTTATCACAGCGTTACCGCGTTACTCGCCGTGCAATCCACCGAAGCGCTGCTCAGCGGGATGAGCTGGCCCGCGCTGACGTTGCTCTTCAAGCGCGGTCTCAGCGAAGCGGAGCTGCCTGCTGCGACCTGTCTGGAAAATGTGATTTTTGCTTCTCAGGTTTTGCTGGGGACCGGCCTGGGCGTGGTGCTGTTTCAGAAGATATCCGTATTTACCCTGCTGGCCATTGATGCCGCCAGCTTTCTCGGGTCACTGCTCATGCTATGGCTGGCTGGACGCCGGTTTTCAGCGCCATCACTCCCGTCCCTCGAGGAAGAGGAAGCCCCTGCGGCATTACGCTGGCGGACGTTGACCGTTCGGCAGAAACGCAGTCTGCTCATCCTGCCAGCGCTGGCGGCCGTCGGCTCGCCGGCCATGGCACTGCTTCCGGCACTGGCACAGCAACTCCATCCTCAGGATGCGGCGGGCCTTGCTTTGCCGCTGCTTTTCGCCAGGAGCCTGGGACAGCTTTGCGGCCCCATGTTGCTAAAAAAAGAGAGCCTGACGCGCTTTGCCGCTCGCACGCCACGCATCATCGTTTGTCTCGGCATCTTTCTGGCCGCTTATGGAATGCTGCCGTTGTTGTCCGGGTGGATGGCATGTGCGCTGGGGATGATCTTTATCGCGCATCTGGCTTCGAATGTTCTGTTCGCGGCCGGGACGTTTGGCGTTCTCAGTAGTTTTCATATTACGCAAACCGCTTCGGCCAGTGGTAAAGCCTGGCGCTGGCAAACGCTCAGCGCCTCTCTCTTCACCGGCATCGCAGCGGCAGTGGCTGCCGGGTTTGGCTCAGTAGCCGCACTCTATGCTGTCTCGTCAGCGGCCCTGGTGATGGTTGCCCTGATCGTGCGCCGGTATCGGGAATAAGGCATAAAAAAACGCCTGCTATAAAAGCAGGCGTTAAAACAGGTCTGTAAGACAACATATTTGGTGCTTCACTCAACGTTATGTCCATGGTGTCTGATGAGGCCGAAGCGACATCTGTCAGTGGACGATAAGCACCGTAAATGGCTCTGCGTCATTCCGGAGTTTATGAGGCACGAAGGCGAACATAAGAGATGGAATGAGCATCTACACGCATATTATTGCACGTAACGTGCCAACATGACACGCAGAACTTTTACATGACGCAACATTTTAAGATAAAAGGAAATTATGCTGTTAAGCGTCGTCTTAATCGCTACAACATATCGGTCAACGCAGAAATATGTCGCCAGGAGGAGACAGCAAAACCTATGGATAGTAAATATGTTTATTTTCAATGCATTATATGTCGCTGAATCGCGACAATGAAACAGGGCGCTGTCGGGGAATCACTACAGGGGTGAAAAGTGGCAGAAAACAAAAAACCCCGCCGAAGCGGGGTTCAAAATTGGTCGGCGAGAGAGGATTCGAACCTCCGACCCACTGGTCCCAAACCAGTTGCGCTACCAAGCTGCGCTACTCGCCGATGTACTGCTTTTTGAATTTTTAGTTCAATTCATTTAAAAAGTCGTGGTGCGAGGGGGGGGACTCGAACCCCCACATCCTAAGGACACTAACACCTGAAGCTAGCGCGTCTACCAATTCCGCCACCTTCGCAATTCACAACTCTTTCAATAATGGGGTGGCTAATGGGATTCGAACCCACGACAACTGGAATCACAATCCAGGGCTCTACCAACTGAGCTATAGCCACCACTGTATTCTTTCACGCGGTACTGACTACTTCTCAGACCACCGCAGCTCTAGCGCCGGGACTAAAATGGCGCGCCCGACAGGATTCGAACCTGAGACCTCTGCCTCCGGAGGGCAGCGCTCTATCCAGCTGAGCTACGGGCGCTTAGCGCCGTTGCGGGGCTGGATATTACGTACCTCCGTCCCCGCTGTCTAGTGCTTTTTTGAAAAAAATGCGCGTTTGGTTATCGTTTGCACATTTTGCCGCTTATTCCTCCACTTTCTGCGTGGTGGCACGGCGACCGAGACCAAAAAGCTTATAGGCAGCCGTTACAGCGGCCAGGAAGATCATCCCGACAAACAGCGACATGCGGGTATCTTCATTAAAGTACATTCCGATTAATACGCAAATCAGGAACGCCATCGTTAAATAGTTCGCATACGGGAACAGAATTGAACGGAACGGATGGCTTTCAATCGCCTTTTTATGCGCATGACGGAAACGCAGCTGGCTGATGAGGATAACAAACCACGGCACCATGCCCGGCAGGACGCTGGCGCTGTAGACGTAAACAAACACCCGCTGCGGATTGGGAATGATGTAATTCAGGCAAGAACCAATCAGCAGGATCGCAATCGAAACCGCCACGCCCGCCACCGGCACGCCAGCACGTGACACTTTGCTCATCGCCGCAGGCAGCTGGTTATTCTTCGAGAGCGCATAGAGCATACGCCCACAGCTGTACATCCCGCTGTTACACCCTGACAGCGCGGCCGTCAGGACCACAAAGTTGATGATGCCCGCCGCCGCCGTGATGCCAATTTTGGCAAAGGTTAAAACAAACGGGCTGCCCGTCGTGCCAATTTCGTTCCACGGGAAGATGGTTACGATAACGAAGATCGCGCCCACATAGAAAATCAGGATGCGCCACAGCACTTTGCCCACCGCGCTACGCAGCGTGACCTGAGGATTTTTCGCTTCACCGGCAGTAATACCGATCAGCTCCACGCCCTGATACGAAGCCACAACGATACACAGCGCCGTCAGGAAACCCTTCCAGCCGCCGGCAAAGAAGCCGCCGTTTTCGGTCAGGTTACCGAAACCGATAGCGTGTCCACCGTTGCCAAAGCCGAAGAAAATCACGCCCAGGCCGACAACAATCATCACGATGATGGTGGTGACTTTAATCATCGCGAACCAGAACTCGATCTCACCATAAAGACGCACGGCGGCCAGGTTTGCCAGCGCCACCAGCCCCACGGCAATAAGCGCGGGTATCCACTGGGCCATGTCCGGGAACCAGAACTGGACGTAGACCCCTATCGCGGTGATCTCGGAGATGCCCACCGCCATCCACATGAACCAGTATGACCAGGCTGTCAGGTAGCCGAAAAAGGGGCTCATATACCGGTGCGCGTAAACGGCGAAGGAGCCGGTTACCGGCTCCAGGAAGAGCATTTCGCCCATGGAACGCATGATGAAGAAAACAAACAGCCCGGCAATAATGTACGCCAGTAATACGGAAGGGCCTGCCCACTTGAGCGTGCTTGCGGAGCCCATAAACAGGCCCACGCCGATAGTGCCGCCCAGCGCTATCAGTTCAATATGACGAGCTTCCAGCCCACGCTGTAGCTCCTGTTTTTTCTCTGCCATAGATCCTCGATTGTGTTTGCTGTTTCCCGACTTAAGACCGGGTATTGTTTTTTAGGGGGACTAAAATACGGAGCGAATGGTTTCTTAAAATGTGCCAAATGGCAAACGATGCATAAAAAAAATGAATGCATTGCACAGATTATCAGCAGTTTTGCAGGCGAGTTGCAGCGCGAATAGCATATCGCGCTACATTTTGATTACATTTTCCCGGTGTAATGCCAGGCGAGGTAGCGAAGCAGACGGATCTGGCGTTTAATGCGTGTCGGTTGCGATAGCAGGCGATACAGCCACTCCAGCCCCAGATGTTGCCAGACCGCTGGCGCACGCTTGACGTGGCCGGTAAAGACGTCATATGTGCCGCCAACGCCCATGTAGAGGGCATCCGGGCAGACCAGACGACAGTCACGCATCAGGATCTCCTGACGCGGGGACCCCATCGCCACGGTGACAATCGTCGCCCCGCTGTCACGAACGCGCTCAAACAGCGCCTGCCGATCTTCCGGTTTGAAGTAACCATCCTGGCTGCCGACAATATTAACATTCCATTGACGACGCAGTTTCTCTTCCGTCTGGGCCAGTATCTCCGGCTTCCCGCCAATCAGGAACACGGGCGTTCCCTGCGCGCCTGCACGGGCCATAAGCTGCTCCCAGAGATCGGCACCCGCCACGCGGGAAACATTAGCGTCAGGATACTTTTTACGGATAGAGCGAACCACGCTGATCCCGTCCGCGTATTTAAATTCGGCCGCGTCTATCAGGCTTTTGACTTCCGCGTTATCCTCAACCGCCAGCATCTTTTCCGCGTTGATGGCCACCAGCGTACCGGATTTCATCTGGCCGTCGGCGAACAGAAAATCCAGCGCGTGCTGCATGTCGCGCCAGCCAATCAGCTGCAGACCACGTAGCGCATAGCGCGGTGCAGAAATTCTATCAGTCATTACTATCCTTACTCAGACTTGAGACAGCGTTGTGCTGCCCTGCCGCTCGCGCTTGTGCACAAGCCCGGCGCTGTCAAACAGCCAGTACAACAGTTTGGCCAGTAACAGGCAGATGCCGAAAACGACCATGAAGAACACCACGCGCGAAACGAACGAGTCCAGACCTTCGCGCGCCAGAACGATCATATTGAAAATGGCACCAAAGCAGAAACTGTGCAAAATGGCCGCTTTATAGCGGTTGGTCTCTTCATTGCCACGCAGGTAAAGCCAGTCGAACCACTTGATAATCAGCCCCACGGCAACCGCTCCGGGGAGAATGAACCACGCCCCGCCCATCACCACCAGGGAACCGAGCAGCGTAGGAGAAATTGCCAGACCGGAATGGTTGTTCAGCACTTCCCAGGTGAAGTAATTCGCCGTATTCAGCACCACGCCAGGACGGTCCGGCCATAGCCAGGAAGGAATAAAGACGTAGAAGTCGCGAACAATCGGCGCCAGCCCCTGGAAATCAATCCTGTCATAATTTTGCAGCAGCAGTGCCAGGTTTTCCCATGGCGAGAAGGTATCGCGCGTGAGGTAAAGGAACGTGTAAAACGCCTCATCACCCGCCACGTTCATCCCGTAGCGCTTCAGCGCCAGCCAGAACATCCCCACAATACCAAACACGCCTGCTGCAACCAGCATCCAGAGCGAGATCCAGCCGCGGATAATGCCGATAAACAGGAAGATCGCAAAGGCGATGATGATGTTCGCGCGCGTACCGCCCACAATCATGTAGGTCAGGATGCCAAACGCGACGGTACTGACCAGGAAGAACAGCCACGCTTTGCTGTCCTGGCGCAGGAAGAAGATCACCAGCATCGCCGGGATGAAGAAGTAGAAGAAACGCTTAAGCGCCACGCCCGAGACTTCTGCCGAAAAAATCTGGCTGTAGGAGTGGAGTTTAAAAAGCAGGAAGCCGTTATGCATGAAGAAGATGCCAACGCTGACCAGGGCGATAGTCATCAGCATCACCCATGTCAGGTGGGTTTCCACCCGATTCATGGTAAAGAGCGCCCTGCGTGGGGCTGCAGCCTGCGCTGAACGCAGACGCGTTTTATACGTGACGTAGTAGACCGCATAGAAGCAGGTCGCCGCCAGAAGCGCCTGGAGCAGAATGTCCGGCGGCGCGACGCTCACGTCAAAACGGAAGACCAGTATGCTGGTCAACGGGAAGCCGAAAAAGAACGTCAGCAGAAACAGTAACGAGAAGAAGACGTTAAAGTTGAAGCGCACGCGCCGGAATTCAAACCAGGTGAGCGTGGCGATAAACAGGCTGCTCAGAAGCCAGACAACCAGTAAGCCGCTGAATTGCAACTGACTCATGCTTTGTCTCCTGCAGCGATACGCAGCGCGCGGTGCCACGGCGTGAGATAATTCGGGCTGAAAAAATCGATGCTGTTTTTATCCACCAGCGTGAGCTGACGTTGAGCTTCACGTACCACCTCGACATTCAGCGTGTCTGAGGTAAACAGCACCGGAATATGCTGCTCGGCCATGTCCTGCCAGAACGGGTTGTCGCGGTTGAGCACGCACGGTACACCTGCCTGAATCAGCAGGCACAGCGTGCCAATCCCCTGCTGCCGGGCAAAGATGAAATAACCGAGATCGCATTTTCTCAGCAGCGCAAGATATTCATCAAATTCCAGCTTATCGCTGAGGATGTGCAGATTTTCAGCGCTAAACAGCGCCAGCCCCTGCTGACGAACCTCGTCGATATAGGCGCTGTTGTTGGCGGGATAGCCCATCGGCACCACCACGTTCACCGTGTCGCCAAACTGCTGATGCACCGCCCTGAGCGCCGCGACATGTTCGTTACTGCGATCGCCGGAATTCCCCACCAGAATCGTCAGCTTGCCTTCACGCACCGCGTCATTCGCCATGGCGTTCAGCGCCGGATCCATGCGGGTGGGGAAATAGAGCAACTCGCCGAGCACGTTCGGGTGCTGTTTAGCAAAATAGTTGAGATCGCCGCGGGTAGCAAAAACGCAGCCTACGCGCCCCTGAGCCATGCGGCGCAGGGGATAAAAAAGACGGAATTTCCAGCCGCGGGAGACTTCATAAAGATCGGCTCCCCAGATATGCCAGCTGCACTGGGAGGGTTTAATCCCTCCGCTGAGAAGCGCCAGCCACAGGCCGGTATTGAACTGCCCGTGGAAAAAGAAACGTTGCTTACGATCCGCTTTGGCTTTGGCAACCACCGCCTTCGCCAGTGAGGCCTTATCCGGCCAGAAGCGAATCGTCAGTGCCGGAAACGCCTCGCTCAGGCCCTTATCCTGACCTGCAACCATAAACTCACGCGCATCAGGATCGCCCGATGCCAGCTCGTCGTTGAAGAACCGCAAAACGGTCTGGTTATGGTGGGGGATATCCGATCCCAGGATGTGAATCAGTGCAGTCATGCGCGTTTACGCCACAATAAAAATACACCGCAACAGGCGGCGAAATAAACGATATAGGTTGCCATGTAGGCCTGGGCCGCCCCCAGCGCACCGTGCGTCGGTATCAGCCAGTGTGAAAATGCCGTCAGTAAAACAAACTGGCTAATTTCCGCCAGGATATAGAGCCGCAGGGACGCTTTCGCGATCACCAGATAGCCGAAAACGTAAGCCCCCACTTTCAGTACATCACCCACCAGCTGCCAGGCAAAGAGATCGCGCATGGCGGTGAACTTCGCCGAGAACAGCAGCCAGATGGCGACATCGCGCAATAACCAGACGGTAAAGCTGGCAGCCGCGACGGCCGGCAATACAAAGCGCAGCGATCGGAAAATCTCGCGCGTTATGTCCTGTCTGGACGTCAGACGCGACAGGGTTGGCAGCAGGTAAACGCTAAAGGAAGCCGTAATAAACTGAAGATAGGCATCGGAAATACTGCTTACGCCCTGCCAGATCCCGACCTCATCCCAGCTATAGTGCGCCGCCAGCAGGTTTCGCATCATCACGTAGGCCACCGGCAGCGTGACGGAGGTGATGAGCGCCATCAGGGTAAATTTACCCAGTTGGCTGGCAAGCATCGAGTCCCATTGCGGTTTCAGGTAGCTCAGCGGAATGACGCCCCGACGCATCAGCATAAATGCCGCAGGCACAACCACCAGCGCCGGAACCAGCGCCAGCCCCAGCAGTGCGCCTTCATAGCCACCCAGGCGATAGCAGAAATAATAGGCAATCACGCCGATGACGCTGCCCAGGATCAACGCAAGCGCGTTCCCGGCAGCATCACGAAACCCTTTCATCAGCGCCAGCAGCAGGTTAGCCCAGGCAATCCCCATCTGAACCAATGCGACCAGACGCACCAGCCCCTGATAGTGGGTGTGACCGAATAATCCCTGGCTGATGGGCGCTGCCGCCAGCAGAAAGATAATCGCCATCAGGGTCGAAAAACCCGTGACCATCGCCGACGAGGTGCCCACGACCCTCCGAAGCTGGGCCGCATCATCATGATACTGCGCAACGTATTTGGTGACGCCGTTGAAGATACCGGCACCGGCCAGCACGCCAAGGACGGTGACAAGCTGACGGAAATTACCCGCCAGCCCCACTCCTGACGGGCCAAATGAGACGGCCAGGAGCTTGACGACCAACAGCCCGGCCCCAATTTTTACAAGCGTGGACGCGGCGGTCCACACCGATGCTTTTGCCAGAGACATATCAGCCGAAATAACTCAGGAGGGTATTAATCACCGTACGCTGGTTAACTGGCGCGAGGTTGTAGAACAGTGGCAGACGAAGCAACCGCTCACTTTCTTTGGTGGTGTAACGGTCTTCACCCGCGAACGTTCCAAACGCTTCGCCCGCCGGGCTGGAGTGCAGCGGGATATAGTGGAACACCGCCATAATTTCGGCTTCTTTCAGCCAGGCGATGAGCTCGCTGCGGTCGTCGTTATCGCGCAGCTTGATGTAGAACATGTGCGCGTTGTGGACGCAATCCGCCGGAATCGTTGGCAGCGCAATACGCCCGGCTTTTGCCAGAGGTTCCAGCGCATCGTAATAGGTTTGCCACAGGGAGAGACGCTGCAGGTTGATGCGATCCGCGGCTTCCAGCTGCGCCCAGAGGTACGCGGCCTGCAGATCCGCCATCAGATAGCTGGAGCCAATATCGCGCCAGGTATATTTGTCTACCTGGCCGCGGAAGAACTGGCTGCGGTTGGTGCCTTTTTCGCGGATCACTTCCGCACGCTCCACGAGTGCCCGGTCGTTAATCAGCGTCGCGCCACCCTCTCCGCCTGCCGTGTAGTTTTTGGTTTCGTGGAAGCTAAAGCAGCCGATGTGGCCGATGGTGCCCAGCGCGCGTCCCTTGTAGGTCGACATCACGCCCTGCGCGGCATCTTCCACCACAAACAGGTTATGTTTTTTGGCGATGGCCATGATGGTGTCCATTTCACAGGCCACGCCCGCGTAGTGAACCGGCACGATCGCGCGCGTTTTGTCGGTGATCGCCGCTTCAATCAGCGTCTCATCAATGTTCATGGTATCCGGACGGATATCCACAAAGATGATTTTCGCCCCGCGCAGAACAAACGCATTCGCCGTGGAAACGAAGGTGTAGCTCGGCATGATCACTTCATCGCCGGGCTGGATATCCAGCAGCAGTGCGGCCATTTCCAGCGATGCCGTACAGGACGGGGTCAGCAGTACTTTGGCGCTGCGAAAACGCTGTTCCATCCACTGCTGACAGCGACGGGTGAAACCGCCGTCACCGCAGAGTTTGCCGCTGCCCATGGCAGACTGCATATAGTCGAGTTCCGTTCCGACGACGGGTGGTGCGTTAAATGGAATCATCTTGTCACCTGTATAACCAGTAGGCGGTGGCGTCGATGTTGGCACCACTCGCAATATAACGTTTAAGCGCGGCGGTGTTGCCCACCTGGGTCGCCACCCGCAGCGTCTCAACCTGCTGCTGCTGCGCCCAGTGCAGCGCCGCCTGCATAAGTTTCTCACCCATGCCGCGCCCGGCTAATAAGCCAATACGCGCCTCGCGCACGTTGAGCTTGCGAAGCGAGACGAACCCCTGGAGTTGACCGTCCCCTGCGCGGAAAACCAGGCAGACGTGGTCAAAGGTGCCTTTAACCGCATTCTCTATCCACTGGGCATAGAAACGTCCACTATCGTCAGGTGCGTACCAGGGCGTACGAAAGCGGCTCTGCGCAAACGCCTGAGCCGCCATCTGACGCAGCACGGGAATATCCTGTTCGGTTGCGATTTCAGCGCCGGGTGCATCATGCCGGGTGAGGGTTATGGAAAGGTCTGCCTCACCTTCCACCAGCTGAAAGCCGCGTTGCTGGAGCGCATCAAGCAGGTCGGTACGGTCCGCCGGGATCTTCGCCTGAATCCGTTGCCAGGTGATGAAATCCGATTCAGCCAGTACCGGCGCATCATCGCGCAGACGCACAATGGCCGACGGCAGGCCGAAAAAGGCACTCTCCCACTGCAGGGGCTCAAGTACCCCGTTCAGGCTGTTCAACGCCAGACACCTTTGGTATCAACCACATACTTCTGACGCACCGCATCACCGGACGTCGCTTTAAACGCTTTATGATCCACCAGCAGCACCAGCACGTCCGCCGTCGCCAGCGCCTCATCCAGCGCAGCCAGCGTGCAGTGCCCCGCCAGTTTTGCCGGCAACTCATCGATATTCGGCTCAACCACCAGCGTTTCACCCTTGTGCCATTCGGCAATCATCTGAGCAATTTCCATTGCCGGGCTTTCGCGCAGGTCGTCAATGTTGGGTTTGAATGCCAGACCAAAGCAGGCAATTTTCAGCTCGCTGGCGCGCTTTCCGCTCTCTGCCAGACAATCCGCTACCGTGGTTTTGACCTGATTGAGCACCCAGTGAGGTTTGCTGTCGTTCACTTCACGCGCGGTGCGAATCAGGCGCGCCTGCGCCGGATTCTGAGCCACAATAAACCACGGATCGACGGCGATGCAGTGTCCACCCACGCCCGGGCCTGGCTGGAGAATGTTTACACGCGGATGGCGATTCGCCAGGCTAATCAACTCCCAGACGTTAATCCCCTGATCGGCGCAAATCAGCGACAGTTCGTTCGCAAAGGCGATATTAACGTCACGGAAGCTGTTTTCCGTCAGCTTGCACATCTCGGCGGTGCGGGAGTTTGTCACCACACACTCGCCTTCCAGGAAAATCTTGTACAGCGCGCTGGCGCGCTCGGAACAGACGGGCGTCATACCGCCAATGACGCGGTCGTTTTTAATCAGTTCGACCATGACCTGGCCCGGGAGGACGCGCTCCGGACAGTAGGCGATGTTGATATCCGCCTGCTCCCCCGCCTGTTGCGGGAAGCTTAAATCAGGGCGCGCGTCGGCCAGCCACTGCGCCATCTGCTCGGTAGCACCGACCGGAGAGGTTGATTCCAGGATCACCAGCGCCCCTTTCTTCAGCACAGGGGCAATGGACTTTGCCGCCGCCTCGACGTAGACCATGTCGGGCTCATGGTCGCCTTTAAAGGGCGTTGGAACGGCAATCAGGTAAGCATCCGCTTCAACGGGCGTGGTACTGGCGCGCAGGAAGCCGCCCTCCACCGCCTCTTTCACCACGCGGTCAAGATCGGGCTCGACAATATGAATCTCGCCACGGTTAATGGTTTCCACCGCACGGGCGTTGATATCCACACCGACAACCTGTTTCTGACGAGAGGCAAACGCCGCCGCGGTGGGCAAGCCAATGTAGCCAAGACCAATGACAGAGAGGGTAGTAAAACTCATAGCGATACCTGATTGTGTTTAAGTGCATGCAAAATACGGCCACAAGCCTGCCCGTCTCCATACGGATTATGGGCCCGGCTCATCGCCTGATACGTTTCGTCGTCATGCAGAAGGCGCGTGACCTCTTCGACGATGAGTTCCGCGTTGGTGCCGACCAGACGCACCGTACCGGCTTTGACCGCTTCCGGACGTTCGGTGGTTTCACGCATCACCAGCACCGGTTTGCCAAGAGAAGGCGCTTCTTCCTGAATGCCGCCGGAATCGGTAAGGATCAGCCAGGCATGGTTCATCAGCCAGACAAACGGCAGATAGTCCTGAGGTTCAATCAGAAGGACATTCTCGATATGACCCAGGATGCGGTTAACCGGCTCGCTGACGTTAGGATTGAGATGGACCGGATAGACAATCTGCACGTCGTCGTTCTGCGCAGCGATTTCAGCCAGCGCGTGACAGATTTGCTCAAAACCCCGGCCAAAGCTTTCGCGACGATGGCCGGTGACCAGAATGGTTTTTTTGCCGTTGTGCAGGAATGGATAGCGGGCAGCGAGTTCGTTCTTAAGCTCGTGGTTTGCCAGGACCCGGTCACGTACCCAAATTAACGCATCGATGACCGTATTGCCGGTCACAAAGATTTTGTTATCGGCGATATTTTCACGCAGCAGGTTCTGACGCGAGTTTTCCGTAGGCGCAAAGTGATACATCGCCAGGTGGCCCGTTAGCGTGCGGTTGGCCTCTTCCGGCCACGGCGAATAAAGATTGCCGGTACGCAGACCCGCCTCAACATGCCCCACGGGAATTCGCTGGTAAAACGCGGCCAGGCTGGTCGCCACGGTCGTGGTGGTGTCGCCGTGTACCAGCACCACGTCAGGCTTGAATGACTCCAGGATAGGCTTCAGCTCTTGCAGAATGCGACAGGTTATCTCCGTCAATCCTTGCCCCGGTTTCATAATATTGAGGTCGTAATCCGGGACGATGGAAAAGAGCGTTAACACCTGATCGAGCATCTCACGGTGCTGGGCCGTGACGCACACTTTCGCTTCAATATCAGGATCGCTGGCCAGCGCATGAACCAGAGGTGCCATCTTAATGGCCTCCGGCCTGGTGCCAAATACGGTTAGTACTTTCACATCGATTCTCTTCGATTAGGCGATGAAGGCCGCAGCCTTCATCGTAGACGGCATTCTTAGTTTGTGCGACGACGCGTTAACGCCACGCCAGCGCCCGTCAGTGCGCCTACAATCCCCCACATGATCATCAGGAATGCACGACGCGGACTATCGCGTTTTACAGGTTCTTCAGGCGTTCGCAAATAACGATAGGTCTGAAAACGCGGGTCCAGAGATGGACCGACATTAAGCGTATTGAGCATCGCGCGATTTTGATCGTAATCGAGGTCAAAATCAGGACCGACGGCCTGAAGGTTTTCCAGACGTGCCTGCAACATGGGGCGGCCAAGGAGGAACATCTCTGAATCAGGCAGTTCATCAGCCGGCACGTCCGTCTCAGTACGGGAAATATTGTGCTGTTCCGCAATTTTCAGCGCCTGCTCAATATTGTGTACACGGCGAGCGAAAATCGCTTTAGCCACCTCTTCCTGACGTTTCACCTGCGCTTTCATCTGGATGGTACGAGCCGACCAGGCGCCTTTAAGCTCTTCGTTAAGATGGCTTGCGGCACGCTGGCTGGCAAACGCGACATACTGACGCAGCAGGTTGTTGGCGTCCGGCGCGGTTTCTGCAATCAGCTTGACGCTGTCATTCACGTTACGCAGCGCGTCGCCCGGCATAAATTGAATATTGTTAATCAGATCGTCCAGCAGAGCGGCATCGGCTTTGGTGTTATCAACCCGACGCTGCTTGTAGTAATCCGTCTGGGACCAGAAGTCGCGGCGCGTATCCCACGAAGCCAGTTGCATCACAAACTCTTTATAGGCCTCATCCATAACGGAGACCTGATCTGGCGTGGCGAGGTTAGCTTTGATATCCAGGTTTCGCAGGAATTGCTGTTGGGAATAGAACCCCCCAAGCATGTTAACCGTTGGTTTGTCAGTGATTGCCGTGGCGCTCCATTCTTGTTTTGCAAAGAACGTATAGGCCAGCGCTAACAGTGCAAATCCCAGCGCGATCCCCGCAATCCAAAGTTTGCCTGCCCATAACACGCGAAACAAACCCCGAATATCCAGTTCATTCTCAGTTACCACTGATTTCACTCCCGCCAACGGTTGAGTCATCATAGTCCCGGTTTTACTTAGTTAATGTTGTGTTTTTGCCACTGTTACGACGCATCCTGCGTTTAATACGTTTAATGAACCGCGCTACTTTCCATGCGCGCTTAATGCAGTAGCCGTAGAGAGAAAAAGCTAGCAAGAACAATACCAACATAGCCCATTCAGGTACAAAATGTGTATATTCCGCCGTCACGCCAATCGCCGCTAGAATAGCAGCCGCCAGCGTAATAAGCACAAATGCCTGCCGGGAAGTGAATCCGGCTCGCATGATTAAATGATGAATGTGCTGGCGGTCAGCAGAGAAAGGGCTCATCCCTTTACGCAGACGGCGATACATAATCGCAACCATATCCATTAACGGGATAGCGATAATCCATAATGCTGTTACCGGGCTAATGGGGTGTACATCACCCTGAGTGGTTTCCAGCAAGATCCAAATGATAGTAAAGCCGATAAGCGTGCTACCCGCATCACCCATGAATACTTTATAGCGCCGGCCCAATGCACCGAGATTTAACAGGATATAAGGCAGGATGGCCGCAATCATGGCAAAACACCACATAGCAAGGCTATATTGCCCATCGAACCATAAAATGAAACCAATTGCGGCAAATGAGACGCAGGACAGGCCTCCCAGCAAACCATCAATACCGTCAACCATGTTGAATGCGTTAATCGCCACCCACACGGCAAAAAGTGTCAGGAAATAACCGAACGGACCGAGTTCCATCTCCCAGGAGCCAAAAATATAGCCCAAGCTACTCAAGTGCAGCTTAGCGAACACCATCATAGCAATAGCCACAGCAGCCTGAACGAAGGCGCGGATTTTGACGCTAATATCATAACGGTCGTCAAGAGCGCCAACCACCACAAGCACCGTCGCGCAGGTTAGGTACAGCCTGGCATGTGGGATATAGTAATCCGCGATGGCAAACGTGAAGCAGATCCCCGCGAAAACAGAGATACCTCCGACCAAAGGGATCATGCCTTGATGACGCTTACGGAAGTTGGGTTTATCCACTAACCCCAGATATTTCGCCACCTTACGTGCCAGAAACAAAAAGCAGGTGGTAAACAAGAAAATACTGGTTAGTTCAGTAAACGTATCAAGTAGGTTCACAATGGATGTTCTCAACAAATGTTAGTCAAGGAAGTATAACCATCAAGGCGCTGAGCCTGAAGTTATAAAGCAAACCTCTTACAGTTCCATTTGTTTATTATTCAAGCTATTAATGTTTTTACTGTGCGAATTATCTTATTGTCGCACTGCCCAGTCAAAATTGTGAGTAGGTGGTACTAGCGTATAGTCCATAAAAGAAAAACGCCACGTAAAAACGTGGCGTTCGCTGGCTTTATTTGCGTTACGAGCGTTTCATCATGTCGAAGAAATCGTCGTTGGTTTTGGTCATTGCCAGTTTGTTAATGAGGAACTCCATCGCGTCGATTTCACCCATTGGATGGATGATTTTGCGCAGGATCCACATTTTCTGCAGCTCTTCCTGGGTGGTGAGCAGCTCTTCTTTACGGGTACCGGAACGGTTGTAGTCGATTGCCGGGAAGACGCGTTTTTCAGCGATCTTACGAGAGAGGTGCAGTTCCATGTTGCCTGTCCCTTTAAACTCTTCGTAGATAACTTCGTCCATTTTGGAACCGGTATCGATCAGCGCCGTCGCGATGATGGTCAGGCTGCCGCCCTCTTCGACGTTACGTGCAGCACCGAAGAAACGTTTTGGACGATGCAGGGCGTTAGCATCCACACCACCGGTCAGGACTTTACCAGACGCCGGGACCACGGTGTTGTAGGCACGCGCCAGACGGGTGATGGAGTCGAGCAGGATGATCACGTCTTTCTTGTGCTCAACCAGGCGTTTTGCCTTCTCGATAACCATTTCCGCAACCTGAACGTGGCGAGATGCTGGCTCGTCGAAGGTAGAAGCAACCACTTCACCTTTAACCAGACGCTGCATCTCGGTCACTTCTTCCGGACGTTCGTCAATCAGCAGCACCATCAGCACACAGTCAGGGTGGTTGTAAGCAATGCTCTGCGCGATGTTCTGCAGCAGCATGGT
Source organism: Enterobacter sp. GER_MD16_1505_Eko_090 (assembly GCF_003331015.1). Taxonomy (NCBI): domain Bacteria; kingdom Pseudomonadati; phylum Pseudomonadota; class Gammaproteobacteria; order Enterobacterales; family Enterobacteriaceae; genus Enterobacter; species Enterobacter sp. GER_MD16_1505_Eko_090. Next base: position 62,108 of record NZ_PUQF01000022.1, read on the forward strand.
TTTACCCGCTTTTGGCGGCGCCACAATCAGACCACGCTGACCACGACCGATTGGTGAGGCCAGATCCAGAACGCGCGCGGTTAAGTCTTCGGTAGAACCGTTACCACGCTCCATACGCAGGCGAGAGTTCGCGTGCAGCGGCGTTAAGTTCTCAAAGAGGATCTTATTGCGCGAGTTTTCTGGCTTATCGAAGTTAACTTCATTGACTTTCAACAGCGCAAAGTAGCGTTCACCCTCTTTAGGAGGACGAATCTTACCTGAAATGGTGTCACCAGTGCGGAGGTTGAAACGGCGGATTTGGCTGGGGGATACGTAGATGTCGTCAGGGCCGGCGAGGTAGGAGCTGTCTGCAGAGCGGAGGAAACCAAATCCGTCTTGCAATATCTCCAGCACACCGTCGCCAAAGATATCTTCGCCACTCTTAGCGTGCTGCTTCAGGATGGCGAAAATGATGTCCTGCTTGCGCATACGAGCCTGGTTTTCCAGCCCCATATTTTCGCCGAGAGTGATCAGCTCAGAAACCGGCGTATTCTTTAATTCGGTAAGATTCATAATGGTGTGGGTTCTTAAACTCGGGGTGATTCTCGAACTTAATGTTGTGAATGGTATGGCAGGGTCATCCATGCCTGTTTAGCGGCCATCAACTCATGTCTGTTCGCTGTCTGGTCACAGGGAAAGAACGCAGAACTGAAACGACAAGACGAATTGAGTGACAAGCCCGGAATTTAGCCACTTCACGCACTGTTCATGTTAACAACGGGAAGTATCGGGTAAAACAAGATTCAAACAACAAGATATGTTTAAAACGAAGTCATAGCTAACTTAGCACGACTTCAGCCGGGCGTCCAGAGTTCCGAATCATTTAGCCGGGGGCTCTGAACGCACAGCGGAGAAACCTTACGCCAGGTTAGCGTCGAGGAACTCTTTCAGTTGACCTTTGGACAGCGCGCCCACTTTGGTCGCCGCCACTTCGCCGTTTTTGAACAGCAGCAGGGTCGGAATACCACGGATACCGTATTTTGGTGCGGTGCCCGGGTTCTGGTCGATGTTCAGCTTGGCAACGGTCAGTTTGCCCTGATATTCGTCGGCGATCTCATCCAGAATCGGGGCGATCATTTTGCAAGGACCACACCATTCAGCCCAGAAATCGACGAGGATCAGCCCGTCAGCCTTAAGTACGTCCGTGTCAAAACTGTCGTCAGTCAGGTGAATAATTTTATCGCTCATATATAACTCCACAGGAATAAGCCTGGTACGTTGGTTTTGTCTCCACCAACGACGCGTTGATGTCGCATTAACCAACTAAAGGTTGACTTTATTTCACCGGATACGCTTTCGTAAAGCAATAGTAAGCTGATATTCTACCACACTATGAGCAAAACACATTTAACAGAACAGAAGTTTTCCGACTTCGCGCTGCACCCGAAGGTGATTGAAGCCCTTGAAAATAAAGGGTTTCATAACTGCACGCCCATTCAGGCCCTCGCGCTGCCGCTGACGCTGGCCGGTCGCGATGTTGCCGGGCAGGCGCAAACCGGTACCGGCAAAACGATGGCGTTTTTAACGTCAACGTTTCATTATTTACTTTCTCACCCAGCGATTGCAGACCGCAAAGTTAACCAGCCGCGCGCGCTAATTATGGCCCCGACGCGAGAACTGGCGGTACAGATCCACGCAGACGCTGAACCCCTGGCGCAGGCTACCGGCCTGAAGCTGGGCCTGGCCTATGGCGGCGACGGCTACGATAAACAGCTGAAAGTGCTGGAAAGCGGTGTGGATATCCTGATCGGTACCACCGGCCGTCTTATCGATTACGCCAAACAGAACCACATTAACCTCGGTGCCATCCAGGTTGTGGTGCTCGATGAAGCTGACCGCATGTACGATCTGGGCTTCATTAAAGACATCCGCTGGCTGTTCCGCCGTATGCCTCCGGCTAATCAGCGCCTGAATATGCTGTTCTCTGCAACCCTCTCCTACCGCGTTCGCGAGCTGGCGTTCGAACAGATGAACAACGCCGAATACGTAGAAGTGGAACCGGAGCAGAAAACGGGTCACCGCATTAAAGAAGAGCTCTTCTATCCTTCTAATGAAGAGAAAATGCGCCTGCTGCAAACGCTGATTGAAGAAGAGTGGCCAGATCGCGCCATCATCTTTGCCAACACCAAACACCGTTGTGAAGACATCTGGGGCCATCTGGCTGCCGATGGCCACCGTGTTGGCCTGTTGACCGGCGACGTGGCGCAGAAAAAACGCCTGCGTATTCTTGAAGAGTTCACCCGCGGCGATCTCGATATTCTGGTCGCCACCGACGTGGCTGCACGTGGTTTACACATTCCGGCCGTGACGCACGTCTTTAACTACGATCTGCCAGACGACTGTGAAGACTACGTACACCGTATCGGTCGTACCGGTCGTGCGGGCGCAAGCGGTCACTCTATTAGCCTTGCGTGTGAAGAGTATGCGCTGAACCTTCCGGCCATTGAGACCTACATCGGTCACTCTATTCCGCAGAGCAAATACAATCCGGAAGCGCTGTTAAGCGAACTGCCGCCGCCTAAGCGTCTTACCCGCCCACGCTCCGGCAATGGTCCGCGTCGTTCAGGCGGCGCACCGCGTAATCGTCGTCGTTCAGGTTAAGAAAATATGCTCAGCTCCACCTCGCTTTATGCGGCAATTGATCTCGGTTCGAATAGTTTTCATATGCTGGTTGTGCGCGAGGTGGCGGGAAGCATACAAACGCTGACGCGCATTAAGCGCAAGGTCCGCCTCGCGGCGGGCCTGAGCAGCGACAATCACCTCTCGCCTGAAGCCATGGAACGTGGCTGGCAGTGCCTGCGACTCTTTGCCGAGCGTCTGCAGGATATCCCGCACGCCCAAATCACCGTTGTCGCCACTGCGACACTCCGCCTGGCGGTTAACGCCGTGGATTTTATTGCCAGAGCGCAGGAGATTCTCGGTTGCCCGGTTCAGGTTATCAGCGGTGAAGAAGAAGCTCGTCTGATTTATCAGGGTGTTGCACACACTACGGGGGGTGACGATCGCCGCCTGGTGGTGGATATCGGCGGAGCCAGTACCGAGCTGGTGACCGGCACCGGCGCGCAGGCTACGTCGCTGTTCAGCCTGTCGATGGGTTGCGTGACCTGGCTTGAGCGCTATTTTACCGATCGTAATCTGGGTAAAGAGAACTTCGACGAGGCAGAAAATGCCGCGCGCGAGGTATTACGTCCCGTGATGGACGAACTGCGCTATCACGGCTGGAAAGTGTGCGTGGGTGCGTCGGGGACCGTGCAGGCCCTGCAGGAAATCATGATGGCGCAGGGAATGGACGAGCGGATTACGCTTGCCAAACTTCAGCAGCTAAAACAGCGCGCCATCCAGTGCGGACGCCTGGAAGAACTGGAAATTGAAGGCCTGACGCTGGAACGCGCGCTGGTCTTCCCGAGCGGGCTGGCCATTCTGATCGCCATTTTCACCGAGCTCAACATCCAGTGTATGACCCTTGCCGGCGGCGCGCTGCGCGAAGGCCTGGTCTACGGGATGCTGCATCTGTCGGTCGATCAGGATATCCGCAGCCGAACCCTGCGCAACGTACAGCGTCGTTTTCTGGTTGATATCGATCAGGCAGGACGCGTATCGCAGCTGGCATCTCGCTTCGCCGATCAGGTCGCTAACGTCTGGGATCTTGATCATCTGAGCCGCGATTTATTGCTGAGCGCCTGTGCGCTGCATGAAGTGGGGCTGAGCATTGATTTTAAGCAGGCCCCTGCTCACGCAGCGTATTTGGTTCGCAACCTGGATTTACCGGGCTACACGCCCGCACAGAAAAAGCTGCTGGCAACGCTGCTGCTGAACCAGACCAACGCCGTTGACCTCTCATCATTGCATCAGCAAAACGCCGTACCGCCGCGCGTGGCCGAACATCTGTGCCGCCTGCTGCGTCTGGCGATTCTGTTTGCCAGCCGCCGTCGCGATGATTTGCTGCCTGCAATCAATCTGGTGGCCGATGACGAAAAACTGTCGCTGACGCTGCCGGAAAACTGGATTGCACGTCACCCGCTTGGGGCAGAGATGATCGAGCAGGAGTGCCAGTGGCAGAGCTATGTGCACTGGGTGCTGGAAGTGAAGTAATACGCTGAACATTGCCGGGTGGCGGCTTCGCCTTACCCGGCCTACTCATCATTATCCTTTCTCTTTGGCTTTTGCCAGCATGGCGCGAATGTTCGCCACGTTAGCCTGCCCCTTGTGCATCCGCTCTTCTGCGGTAATCACTTTGCGTTCCTGTTCCCAGATCAGATCATCCTGCGGCAGCTCCAGCAGGAAACGGCTCGGCTCCGGGCGGACGAGTTCGCCATACTGACGGCGCTCTTTACACAGCGTGAACGTCAGCTCTTTCTGCGCACGGGTGATCCCCACGTAGGCCAGACGGCGCTCCTCGTCGACGTTATCTTCGTCAATGCTGCTCTGGTGCGGTAACAACCCCTCTTCCATACCAACCAGATACACATACGGGAACTCCAGCCCTTTGGACGCATGCAGCGTCATCAGCTGAACCTGATCGGCCTCTTCTTCGCTCTCGCCGCGCTCCATCATGTCGCGCAGGGTAAAGCGGGTGACGACCTGCGTCAGGGTCATCGGCTCGTCGATTTCGGATCCCTCCAGCATTTCGGTCATCCAGCTGAAGAGCTGGTTAACGTTTTTCATCCGCATCTCAGCCGCTTTCGGGCTGGCCGAGGTTTCGTACAGCCAGGACTCATAGTCGATGCCGTGAATAAGATCGCGCACCGCCGCCACCGGCTCGCGCTCCGCGAGACGCTGCACTTCGCCGAGCCAGTGGGTGAATCGCGTTAGCGAATCGTAACCGCGGCCGGTTAACGTCTGGCTCAGCCCCATGTCGAAGCTGGCGGTAAACAGGCTTTTATTGCGAGTCATCGCCCACTCGCCCAGCTTTTGCAGCGTCGCCGGGCCAATCTCGCGCTTCGGCGTATTCACGATGCGCAGAAACGCGCTGTCGTCATCCGGGTTCGTGAGCACGCGCAGATAGGCCAGCAGATCTTTAATCTCTGGCCGTGAGAAGAACGACGTACCGCCCGAGATTTTGTACGGAATGCGGTTCTGCATCAGCATCTTTTCAAAGACGCGCGACTGGTGATTGCCGCGATAGAGGATCGCGTAATCCTTATATTCGGTTTTATTGACGAAGTGGTGGGCGATCAATTCGCCCGTCACGCGCTCCGCCTCATGCTCTTCATTATTGGCGCTGAGCACCTTCAATTCAGTACCGTAACCCAGCTCGGAGAAGAGACGCTTCTCAAACACATGCGGGTTATTGGCGATCAGGATATTTGCCGCTTTCAGGATACGCCCGGAGGAGCGGTAGTTTTGCTCCAGCTTAATCACCTGCAGAGCGGGAAAATCTTTGCTCAGCAGCACCAGGTTTTGCGGACGCGCGCCGCGCCAGGAGTAAATTGACTGGTCGTCGTCGCCGACCACGGTGAAACGCGCGCGCTGCCCCACCAGCAGCTTCACCAGCTCGTACTGGCTGGTGTTGGTGTCCTGATACTCATCCACCAGCAGGTAACGGATTTTGTTCTGCCAGCGCTCGCGAACCTCTTCGTTCCGCTGCAGCAGCAGCGTGGGCAGCAGAATCAGGTCGTCAAAGTCCAGCACGTTGCACGCTTTCATGTGCGCATCGTACAGACCGTAGCAGTGGGCGAAGATCCGATCCCGTTCGCCTTTGGCGATCGCCGCGGCCTGGGCCGGGGTCATCAGATCGTTTTTCCAGTTTGAGATCGTTGAGATCAGCTGCTGCAACAGCACCTTGTCATCTTCGATCAGCCCCTCGGTGAGCTCTTTGAGCAACGCCACCTGGTCGGTATCATCGAAAAGCGAGAAGTTGGACTTCATTCCCAGCGCAGCATACTCGCGTTTAATGATATCCAGCCCCAGCGTGTGGAAGGTGGAGATCATCAGGCCGCGCGCCTCTTTACGCCCCAGGGTCTGGCCGACACGCTCTTTCATCTCACGCGCCGCTTTATTGGTAAAGGTTACCGCCGCAATGTGCCGGGCCTGATAGCCACAGCCGCGGATCAGGTGCGCAATCTTATTGGTGATAACGCGCGTTTTGCCGGATCCTGCACCCGCCAGCACCAGACACGGTCCGGTGACAAATTCGACGGCTTGTTGTTGTCCGGGGTTTAAACGCATAAATGATCACTCAATGAAAGTCAGGAGGGGAGAATAACAGCGTGGTAGTATAGCGAGCCTAATCCATACCACTCAAGGCACGATCATGGCAAAAACAGCAGCAGCACTGCATATTCTTGTTAAAGAAGAGAAACTGGCTCTGGATCTTCTGGAGCAGATCAAAAACGGCGCCGACTTCGGCAAGCTGGCGAAGAAGCACTCTATCTGTCCGTCAGGCAAACGCGGCGGCGATCTGGGTGAATTCCGCCAGGGTCAGATGGTACCGGCATTCGATAAAGTGGTCTTCTCCTGCCCGGTGCTGGAGCCAACCGGCCCGCTGCACACGCAGTTCGGCTACCACGTGATTAAAGTGCTGTACCGCAAATAAACAGGCCGGGTGGCGGCTGCGCCTTACCCGGCCTACATCTTACGGTTTTGTAGGTCGGGTAAGCAAAGCGCCACCCGACAAGGTTGTTAACCCGCTACCGCGATACGCTTCATGTCGGTCATGTAGCCACGCAGTTTGTGACCCACTTTCTCGATCTGGTGGCTGCGAATCGCTTCGTTCACATCGCGCAGCTGCGCGTTGTCCACGGCACCTTCTGCAATCGCTTTACCCAGATCGCCCGACTGCAGAGTGGTCATAAACTCTTTCAGCAGCGGTACGCAGGCGTAAGAGAACAGGTAGTTACCGTATTCTGCAGTATCAGAGATAACCACGTTCATTTCGTACAGACGCTTACGGGCGATGGTGTTCGCGATCAGCGGCAGCTCGTGCAGTGATTCGTAGTACGCAGACTCTTCAATGATGCCGGAATCCACCATGGTTTCGAACGCCAGCTCAACGCCTGCTTTCACCATCGCGATCATCAGCACGCCTTTATCGAAGTACTCCTGCTCGCCGATTTTACCTTCGTACTGTGGCGCGGTTTCGAACGCGGTCTTACCGGTCTCTTCACGCCAGGTCAGCAGTTTCTTATCGTCGTTCGCCCAGTCAGCCATCATGCCGGACGAGAACTCGCCGGAGATGATGTCGTCCATATGTTTCTGGAACAGCGGCGCCATGATGGTTTTCAGCTGTTCAGACAGGGCGTAAGCACGCAGTTTTGCCGGGTTGGACAGACGGTCCATCATCAGCGTAATACCGCCCTGCTTCAGCGCTTCTGTGATGGTTTCCCAGCCGAACTGAATCAGTTTTTCCGCGTATGCCGGGTCGGTGCCCTCTTCAACCAGCTTATCGAAGCACAGCAGAGAACCGGCCTGCAGCATGCCGCACAGAATGGTCTGCTCGCCCATCAGGTCAGATTTCACTTCGGCAACGAAGGACGATTCCAGCACGCCCGCACGGTGGCCGCCGGTCGCCGCTGCCCACGCTTTGGCAATCGCCATGCCTTCGCCTTTCGGATCGTTTTCCGGGTGAACCGCGATCAGCGTCGGCACGCCGAAGCCACGTTTGTACTCTTCACGGACTTCGGTACCCGGGCACTTCGGTGCCACCATCACTACGGTGATGTCTTTACGGATCTGCTCGCCCACTTCAACGATGTTGAAGCCGTGGGAGTAACCCAGCGCCGCGCCGTCTTTCATCAGCGGCTGTACGGAACGCACAACGTCAGAGTGCTGCTTGTCCGGGGTCAGGTTAACCACCAGATCCGCCTGCGGGATCAGCTCTTCGTAGGTACCCACTTTGAAGCCGTTTTCGGTCGCTTTACGCCATGAAGCGCGCTTCTCGGCAATCGCTTCTTTGCGCAGTGCGTAGGAGATATCCAGACCGGAGTCACGCATGTTCAGGCCCTGGTTCAGACCCTGTGCGCCACAGCCGACGATGACCACTTTTTTACCCTGAAGGTAGCTCGCGCCATCGGCAAATTCATCGCGCGCCATGAAGCGGCATTTGCCCAGCTGCGCCAGCTGCTGGCGCAAGTTCAGTGTATTAAAGTAGTTAGCCATGGGTGATACCTCGTGATGTTGTGTGTCTTATTGTTCGGTTCGCGTTTCAGCGAGAATGTACCCACATTACAACAGGAAATTTATTGCGGAAATTGATATATTCACAACGTCACATTGCAATTTATGCAATGTAAAAAGAGGGAGTGGAATCGGTGGATTTACGCGATCTGAAAATGTTCCTGCACCTGGCGGAAAGCCGTCACTTTGGCCGCAGCGCCCGGGCGATGCACGTCAGCCCCTCCACGCTTTCGCGCCAGATCCAGCGCCTTGAGGAAGACCTCGGCCAGCCGCTGTTCGTGCGCGATAACCGCACCGTCACCCTCACGGAAGCGGGCGAAGAGCTGCGTATTTTTGCCCAGCAGACGCTGCTGCAGTACCAGCAGCTGCGGCACTCTATCGATCAGCAGGGGCCGTCACTCTCCGGTGAGCTGCATATTTTCTGCTCCGTGACCGCCGCCTACAGCCATCTGCCGCCCATCCTTGACCGCTTTCGCGCGGCGCATCCGTCGGTTGAAATTAAGCTCACTACCGGCGACGCTGCCGACGCGATGGAAAAAGTGGTGACGGGCGAAGCGGATCTCGCCATTGCCGGGAAGCCGGAAACCCTGCCGGGCGCGGTAGCGTTCTCGATGCTGGAAAATCTGGCGGTGGTGTTGATTGCCCCGGCGCTGCCCTGCCCGGTGCGTAACCAGGTGTCGGTGGAAAAACCGGACTGGTCCACGGTGCCGTTTATCATGGCCGATCAGGGCCCGGTTCGCCGCCGCATTGAGCTGTGGTTCCGCCGTCAGAAAATCAGCAACCCGTCGATTTACGCCACCGTCAGCGGCCATGAGGCGATGGTGTCGATGGTGGCGCTGGGCTGCGGCGTGGCGCTGCTGCCGGAAGTGGTGCTGGAAAACAGCCCGGAACCGGTGCGCAATCGCGTGATGATTCTGGAGCGCAGCGACGAGAAAACGCCGTTTGAGCTTGGCGTGTGCGCACAAAAAAAGCGGCTGCATGAGCCGCTTATTGATGCGTTCTGGACGATATTGCCGAATCACTAAAGCCGGGTGGCGCTGCGCTTACCCGGCCTACATGCCACTCAACCCTTAACCTGCCAGGAAGAAGCGGAACGCCGGGTTGTGGGTTTCGTCATGGCACTCGTAGCCCAGCTCGTTCAGCCGCGTTTCGAAATCCGGCTCGTGCTCGCCCAGTTCGAACGCCGCCAGCACGCGGCCGTAGTCGGTGCCGTGGCTGCGGTAGTGGAACAGAGAGATGTTCCAGTGCGTGCCCAGCGTGTGCAGGAACTTGAGCAACGCGCCCGGCGATTCCGGGAACTCAAAGCTGAACAGGCGTTCCCTGAGCGGCTTGGAAGGACGGCCGCCGACCATGTAACGCACGTGCAGCTTCGCCATCTCGTCGTCGGAGAGATCGACCACGCTATAGCCGCCGTTATGCAGCAGGCTAAGGATCTCTTTGCGCTCCTCCACGCCACGGCTCAGACGCACGCCGACAAAAATGCAGGCATCTTTGGCATCGGCAAAGCGGTAGTTGAACTCCGTCACCGAACGGCCGCCCAGCAGCTGGCAGAACTTGAGGAAGCTGCCCTTCTCTTCCGGAATCGTCACCGCCAGCAGCGCTTCACGCTGTTCGCCCAGCTCGCAGCGCTCGGACACGTAGCGAAGACCGTGGAAGTTCACGTTGGCCCCGGAAAGCACGTGCGCCAGACGCTCGCCGCGGATGTTGTGCTGCGCGATGTATTTTTTCATGCCCGCCAGCGCCAGCGCGCCGGAGGGTTCCGCCACCGCACGCACGTCTTCGAACAGATCTTTCATCGCCGCGCAGATAGCGTCGCTGTCGACGGTGACGATATCGTCGAGATACTCCTGGCACAGGCGGAAGGTTTCGTCGCCAATGCGCTTCACCGCCACGCCCTCGGCAAACAGACCGACGCGCGGCAGGTCGACCGGATGCCCAGCATCCAGCGCCGCTTTCAGGCAGGCGGAGTCTTCCGCTTCCACCGCAATGACTTTGATCTGCGGCATCAGCTGTTTGATCAGCACCGCCACGCCTGCGGCTAAACCGCCGCCGCCCACCGGGACAAAGACGCGGTCGAGATGGGCATCCTGCTGCAGCAGCTCCAGCGCCAGCGTGCCCTGCCCGGCAATCACCATCGGGTGGTCGAACGGCGGCACCCAGGTGAACCCCTGCTGCTGCGCCAGTTCAATCGCTTTGGCTTTTGCTTCGTCAAAGTTGGCCCCGTGGAGCAAGACTTCGCCGCCGAAACCGCGCACCGCGTCGACCTTGATATCGGCGGTAGCAACCGGCATCACGATCAGCGCTTTCAGCCCCAGACGGGCAGACGAGAACGCGACGCCCTGGGCGTGGTTGCCCGCCGACGCGGTAATCACGCCGCGCGCTTTTTGCTCGTCGGTCAGCCCGGCCATCATCGCGTAGGCGCCGCGCAGCTTGAAGCTGTGCACCGGCTGACGGTCTTCGCGCTTCACCAGAATGACGTTGTCCAGGCGCGAAGAGAGTTTTTCCATTTTCTGCAGGGGCGTGACCTGCACGGCTTCATAGACCGGTGCGCGAAGCACCGCTCTCAGATATTCCGCCCCCTCGGGGGCGGCGGATAAGGGTTGCGACTCGGCCATCGTTAGCCCCCAAGTTTAGATTTATCGCGCACCGCGCCTTTATCTGCACTGGTGGCAAGGCTCGCGTAGGCGCGCAGGGCGAAGGAAACTTCGCGCTGGCGGTCTTTCGGCGTCCAGGCTTTGTCGCCGCGCGCTTCCTGCGCTTCACGACGGGCCGCAATTTCCTGGTCGCTCAGCTTGAGCTGAATGCCGCGATTCGGAATGTCTATTTCGATCAGATCGCCGTCTTCGATGATGGCAATGTTGCCGCCGCTTGCCGCTTCCGGGGAAACGTGGCCGATAGAGAGGCCGGAAGTGCCGCCGGAGAAACGACCGTCGGTGATCAGCGCGCAGGCTTTACCGAGGCCCATCGATTTCAGGAAGGTGGTTGGGTAGAGCATCTCCTGCATGCCCGGACCGCCTTTCGGCCCTTCGTAGCGAATGACAACCACGTCGCCTTCAACCACTTTACCGCCAAGAATGGCGTCTACCGCTTCATCCTGGCTTTCGTACACCTTCGCCGGACCGGTGAATTTCAGGATACTGTCGTCCACGCCAGCGGTCTTCACGATGCAGCCATTTTCCGCAAAGTTACCGTACAGCACGGCCAGGCCGCCGTCTTTGCTATAGGCATGCTCCAGCGAGCGGATGCAGCCTTCAGCGCGGTCATCGTCCAGGGTGTCCCAGCGGCAGTCCTGCGAGAACGCCTGGGTAGTACGAATACCAGCAGGGCCCGCGCGGAACATCTTTTTCACCGCGTCGTCTTTGGTCAGCATCACGTCGTACTGGTTCAGCGACTCAGGCAGCGACAGGCCAAGCACGTTTTTCACGTCACGGTTCAGCAGCCCGGCGCGATCCAGCTCGCCGAGGATACCGATGACGCCACCCGCGCGATGCACGTCTTCCATATGGTACTTCTGGGTACTCGGTGCGACCTTACACAGCTGCGGCACTTTACGGGAGAGCCTGTCGATGTCGCTCATGGTGAAGTCGATTTCGGCTTCCTGCGCGGCGGCCAGCAGGTGCAGAACGGTGTTGGTGGAACCGCCCATGGCGATATCCAGGGTCATGGCGTTCTCGAATGCCGCTTTACTGGCGATGCTGCGCGGCAGCGCGCTGGCGTCGTCCTGCTCGTAGTAGCGCTTAGTCAGTTCAACGATGCGTTTACCGGCGTTGAGGAACAGCTGCTTACGGTCGGCATGGGTCGCCAGCAGCGAGCCGTTGCCCGGCTGAGACAGACCCAGCGCTTCGGTCAGGCAGTTCATGGAGTTCGCCGTGAACATACCGGAACAGGAGCCGCAGGTCGGGCACGCGGAGCGCTCCACCTGGTCACTCTGCTCGTCAGAGACTTTCGGGTCCGCGCCCTGAATCATCGCATCGACCAGGTCGAGCTTGATGATTTTGTCGGAGAGCTTGGTTTTCCCCGCTTCCATCGGGCCACCGGAGACGAAGATCACCGGAATGTTCAGGCGCAGGGAGGCCATCAGCATCCCCGGGGTGATTTTGTCGCAGTTGGAGATACAGACCATCGCATCGGCGCAGTGGGCGTTAACCATGTACTCTACCGAGTCGGCGATCAGCTCGCGCGACGGGAGTGAATAGAGCATGCCCCCATGGCCCATCGCGATACCGTCATCCACCGCAATGGTGTTGAACTCTTTCGCCACGCCGCCGGAGGCTTCGATTTGCTCGGCAACCAGCTTACCGAGATCGCGCAGGTGCACGTGGCCCGGTACGAACTGGGTGAAGGAGTTCACCACGGCGATAATTGGCTTGCCGAAATCGGCGTCGGTCATTCCGGTGGCGCGCCACAGTGCGCGGGCACCGGCCATGTTGCGGCCGTGGGTGGTGGTGGCTGAACGATACTTAGGCATGCTTTATTTACTCCCGTCTGACTATGTAATGGGACGGTGCGTGCCGTCCCAAATTTATATTTAGTGATTAACCTGATCCAACCAGCCGTATTTGTCTTCTGTCTCGCCGGTGAAGAGGCCAAAGAACGCTTGCTGAATGCGTTTGGTGACCGGGCCACAGCGGCCTTCGCCCACCTGAATGCCGTCTACGCTACGCACCGGCGTAATTTCAGCCGCGGTTCCGGACATGAACACTTCATCGGCCAGGTACAGGGATTCGCGGGACAGCACCTGCTCGCGCACTTCGATACCCAGATCTTTTGCCAGCTTGATGATGGCGTCACGGGTGATGCCTGGCAGCGCGGACGAGGTAAACGGCGGGGTGAAAAGAATGCCGTCTTTTACTTCAAACAGGTTTTCACCTGCGCCTTCGGAGATGTAGCCATTCACGTCGAGCGCGATACCTTCCTGGTAACCGTGACGGCGCGCTTCGCTGCCGACCAGCAGGGAAGAAAGGTAGTTACCGCCCGCTTTCGCCGCGGTCGGGATGGTGTTTGGTGCAACGCGGTTCCATGAAGAGACCATTGCGTCGATCCCCTGCTCCAGGGCTTCAGCACCCAGGTAGGCACCCCATGGGAACGCGGCAATGATCACATCGGTGTTGTAACCGGCTGGCGGGTTCACGCCCATGCCGACGTCGCCCACGAAGACCAGCGGACGAATATAGGCGCTAGTCAGGTTGTTCTTACGGATCACGTCGCGGCAGGCTTCCATCAGCTCATCCACGCTCTGAGAAACCGGGAAACGATAAATTTTGGCTGAGTCATGCAGACGCTGCATGTGTTCGCGATGGCGGAACACCACTGGCCCTTTGTGAGAATCGTAGCAGCGGATGCCTTCAAACACGGAGGTACCGTAATGCAGCGCGTGGGACATCACGTGGACCTTCGCGTCCTCCCAGCGAACCATCTCACCGTTGAACCAAATGTAATCAGCTTTTTTTGTCGTCATTTTTTCGTCCTGTCACGCTTAAGCGCGGATTTGTTGTGATGTGGTTGTGCTCTGGCAGATGGCAACATGGGCAACGTCTACCAGCTTTGATAACTGACTAAACAGTAAGTCGACCGGCCGCGGGCTGGCAACGGTTAATTCGATACTGATGTTTTGCGCGTCGGTGGCCGTCTCCATATTCATAGAGCAAATCTGAAAACCACGATGACGCACCACGCGCAAAACGCGTTCTAATGTTTCCGGGTTGAAGCGAGCCTGCACGGCGACCTGATGTTGCATCATGATAATTTCTCCAGCATTTGTGAGTTACTGGCACCGGGCGGTACCAACGGCCAGACGTTCTCAAGCTCGTCGATTGAGACATGAAGCAGGTATGGCCCTTCGCTTGACAGCATGGTGTCGAGTGCCGCTTCAACCTGGTCTTTACGGGTGATGTGCTGACCAGGAATGCCGAAGGCGCTGGCCAGGGTGAGGAAATCGGGGTTATCGGTCAGGGTGGTTTCACTGTAACGTTCCTGGAAGAACAACTGTTGCCACTGGCGAACCATCCCTAAACGCTGGTTATCGAGCAACACGATCTTCAGCGGTAACTGCTTGCGCTTCACGGTGCCGAGCTCCTGAACGTTCATCATGAAGGAGCCGTCACCGGAGATACAGATAACGGTATCGTTCGGGCGGGCAACCTGTGCGCCAACCGCGGCTGGCAGACCGAAGCCCATCGTCCCTAACCCGCTGGAAGTGATGAAGTTTTCCGGACGGGTGTAGGTCATGTGCTGGGCGGACCACATCTGGTGCTGGCCGACATCGGTCGTCACCACGCTGTCGGCGGGCTTACGGTCGGACAACTGCTTCAACAGCAGCGGCGCGTAGATGGCCTCACCCGGATGGTCGTAACGCCAGGCGTGCTCGGCACGCATTTCAGCCGTGTGCTGGCGCCACTCGCCGATATTCAAAGGCTGCTGTAACGCCGGCAGCAGCGTGTTGAGATCGCCCTGCAGCGCGACGTGCGCCTGACGCAGCTTGTTCATTTCCGCCGGGTCGATATCCATATGGATGACGTTGGCGTTCGGCGCAAAGGTATTCAGCTTACCGGTGACGCGGTCGTCAAAACGGGCACCGACGGCGATGAGCAGATCGCACGCCTGCACCGCCAGGTTTGCCGCTTTGGTGCCGTGCATCCCCAGCATGCCCAGATAGTAGGGGTAATCGGCATCTACCGCACCCAACCCTTTCAGCGTGCAGGTGGCAGGCATTTGCGTTGCCGCGATAAATTCGCGCAGGGCAGGAACCGCCTGCGCCATACCTACGCCACCGCCAACGTACAGCATCGGCTGTTTCGCCTGCGCCAGCATCTGACGGGCCTCTTCGACTTCCGCATGCGGAAACGCGTCGTCGTGTCCAACGGTGGAGAAGTGCGGCTCCAGTTCGCCGTGTGCGACCTGGATATCTTTCGGGATATCGACCAGAACCGGACCAGGGCGGCCGGAGCTGGCAACCTCGAATGCTTCCGCCATTACGCGCGGCAGCTCTTCCAGTGACTGAACGAGAAAACTGTGTTTGGTGCAGGCCAGCGATAAACCGAGTACATCGACTTCCTGGAACGCGTCGGTGCCGATGAACGGAGAGGCAACCTGTCCAGTGATGGCAACAACGGGAACAGAATCCAGCAGCGCGTCTGCCAGACCGGTGATGAGGTTAGTTGCGCCCGGGCCTGACGTCGCCATACAGACACCGGTTTTACCGGTGGCACGGGCATAACCGATGGCGGCCATCGCTGCGCCCTGCTCGTGTCGGCACAACAGGTGCTCCACGCCGCCGTCATACAGTGCATCGTAAATCGGCATAATTGCGCCACCCGGATAACCGAATACTGTCTCGACTCCCTGCGCGCGCAACGCATGTACTACCCACTGTGCCCCATTCATAGTTAGTTCCCCGTCATAAATCGGGAGAAACAGAATTTTGTGCTAGTCGTCATTCTCTGCTCCTCATTTACGTTTTTTAGTCATAAAAAAACCCCCGGACCTTTCGGTGCGGGGGTCTTAGTTCGTTAAGGCTTGATTTCTAAGCCTTTCCTCGTCCAAGTGCAGCCCCGCACGGTGGGATAATAATCACCACCACGCTAATCACGACCAGGCTAATCACTCGTAGAAGGGCTGTCATTTTCAGTTCTTTTTGCATCTTGTTCGAAGGAATACCTAAAGAGTTATCACAGTTTTTAAATCAAACACAAGATTTATTTATGACGGATTTGGTTAGCCCGCGAATCATATTTATTAAAATCGTTGTTTTATATACGGAAATTAGAAAATGAATATTTTTCACTTTTTTACTCCTCCGCTAACCGTCAAAACAGATTTTTTTCGCTCTGCGAGGAGGGTTCCTCGACTGTGCAATAGTTTCATTGTGCTTTTAAAATCCCTGAACAAGCAGCGTAAATTCGCTAAATAGCGCTAAACAGGCATAACGCACACTGGCATAGTCACACCAGGAGGTAGTGCAAATGTCACTGTCAGTTGTTTATACACGTGCGGCTCTCGGGGTAAAGGCACCGCTTGTTTCCGTAGAGGTTCATTTGAGTAATGGGCTGCCCGGACTCACGCTTGTCGGGTTACCTGAAACGACGGTTAAAGAGGCCAGGGATCGCGTTCGCAGCGCAATAATAAATAGCGGTTATACCTTCCCCGCGAAGAAGATCACCATCAACCTTGCCCCCGCCGATCTGCCCAAAGAGGGCGGGCGATACGATTTACCTATCGCAATTGCGCTTCTCGCGGCTTCTGAGCAGCTTACTACGACCAGGCTAGGCTCGTACGAGTTCGTGGGTGAACTCGCGCTCACAGGCGCATTGAGAGGCGTTCCCGGTGCGATATCGGGAGCGCTGGAAGCCATTCGTGCAGGGCGGCAAATCATTGTCGCCAATGAAAACGCATCAGAAGTGAGTCTTATTGCCGAAAAGGGGTGTCTCATCGCCGGGCATCTTCAGGAAGTATGTGCCTGGCTGGAAGGCCGACATGAACTGTCCGAGCCGGAGGAGTGCGACGAGGCTGTAGCAGATGCGCCAGAAGATCTTAGTGAGATCATGGGACAGGAGCAAGGTAAACGGGCGCTGGAGATTACGGCTGCAGGTGGACACAATCTCCTGCTGATTGGCCCGCCTGGTACAGGTAAAACGATGCTGGCGAGCAGGCTGAGCGGGTTGCTCCCGCCGCTCAATAACCATGAAGCGCTGGAAAGCGCTGCTATATATAGCCTCATCAGTTCGGCATCGTTGCAAAAACAGTGGCGCCGTCGCCCTTTTCGTTCCCCACATCATAGCGCTTCACTGACGGCAATGGTCGGCGGTGGGTCTATCCCCGGACCGGGTGAGATTTCACTGGCACACAATGGCATTCTGTTTCTTGATGAGTTGCCTGAGTTTGAGCGTCGCGTGCTGGATGCACTGAGAGAACCTATTGAATCTGGTGAAATACATATCTCGCGCACGCGGGCCAAAATAAGCTATCCCGCGCAGTTTCAACTGGTCGCTGCGATGAACCCCAGCCCCACG
This sequence comes from Enterobacter sp. GER_MD16_1505_Eko_090, assembly GCF_003331015.1. Taxonomy (NCBI): domain Bacteria; kingdom Pseudomonadati; phylum Pseudomonadota; class Gammaproteobacteria; order Enterobacterales; family Enterobacteriaceae; genus Enterobacter; species Enterobacter sp. GER_MD16_1505_Eko_090. The sequence continues at coordinate 79,270 of NZ_PUQF01000022.1, forward strand.
GGGCATTATCAGGGCAACCATAACCGCTGTACGCCAGAGCAGACGCTGCGCTATCTGGGAAAGCTTTCCGGCCCATTCCTCGACCGTTTCGATTTGTCTCTCGAAATCCCCCTTCCGCCGCCGGGCCTGCTCAGGCAGACGGGCATAACGGGTGAGAGCTCAGCAAAAGTGCGCGGGCGGGTGATCGCTGCCCAGGCACGACAATACGCCCGTCAAAACAGGCTGAATGCTCGGCTTGATAATGCCGGGATCCGGCAGTTTTGTTCGCTTAACAGTGAAGATGCAGGATGGCTTGAGGAGACGTTGACGCGCTTTGGGCTGTCTATACGAGCGTGGCAACGTTTGCTAAAAGTGGCCAGAACCATTGCTGACGTGGAGGGATGTACTGACATTGAGAGGAAACACTTGCAGGAGGCGCTGAGTTACCGCGCTATCGATCGTTTGCTGCTGCACCTGCAGAAGTTGCTGGCATAAAAAAGGGGCCGTAGCCCCTTCTTATCATCTTAGTCATCAGACTCGGTGTAGTCTTCTGCACCTTCCATCTGCGGCTTACCGCCAGACAGCGTATGGAAGCGCTTTGGACGCTTAATGCGTGCCATATACTTGATCCATACACGTTCCGCTTCAGACTGCGGCTCACGCTCACCACGGCAAACAGAAACAAACTGTTTTTCGTCTTCAGTAGCAGGCTCACGCTTGCCCAGATCCAGCTCGTTAAAGGCATAACCATGGCGCTCAAGCAGTTGAGCTTCTTTGATGGTGAAATCGCCGTGACGAGAGAACCCGCGCGGATAATGTTTATTGTCGAAAAAACGATTAGTTGTCGTAAAGCTTTCCGCCATCCTACACGCTCCTAATTCTTTGGCCGAGCTATTTATGGCGCGGAGTATTAGTTACGCTTGACAGAGTGTAAAACAAAACATTTAAATCATAACGACAAATAATTTTGCGGAGAAAGATGTGGATACGGAATTGCTTAAAACTTTCCTTGAAGTGAGCAGAACACGCCACTTTGGGCGAGCAGCTGAAGCCCTTTACCTGACGCAGTCAGCAGTCAGTTTTCGTATTCGACAGCTGGAAAATCAACTGGGTGTGAATCTTTTTACCCGCCATCGCAACAATATCCGCCTCACGCCCGCCGGCGAAAAACTACTGCCGTACGCAGAAACGCTGATGAATACCTGGCAGGCGGCACGCAAAGAGGTTGCACATACTTCGAGGCATAATGAGTTCTCGATAGGGGCCAGCGCTTCCCTGTGGGAATGTATGCTAAGTCAGTGGCTTACCCGGCTTTATCAATCTCATAGCCACCTGCAATTTGAAGCCAGGATTGCGCAACGGCAGTCGCTGGTTAAGCAACTTCATGAGCGCCAGCTTGATCTTCTTATCACAACCGAAGCCCCCAAGATGGACGAATTTAGCAGCCAGATTGTGGGCCAGTTTGGCCTGGCGCTTTATGCCTCTGAACCTTCGATGATGAAGGCAGACCTGACCTATTTGCGCCTGGAATGGGGGCCTGATTTTCAGCAGCATGAGACGGGCTTGATTGCACCTGATGACGTCCCACAGTTAACGACCAGCTCTGCAGAGATCGCCTGTCAGCAACTGCCCTTGCTGAGAGGTTGTACCTGGTTACCTGTTCGCTGGGCAGACACTAAAGCTGGGCTGCATACCGTAATGGATTCCACCACGCTTACCAGACCGCTGTATGCGATTTGGCTGCAAAACAGTGATAAGCAGTCGCAGATAAAAGATCTGTTAAAAATCAATGTAATGGATTGATACATCAGCCAGCAGGAATGCTGGCTGAATAGTAAGAAGAGACGTTTTTACAGTCTTTCAGGCAAAAAAAAATCCTTTGCCGAAGCAAAGGATTCTATATGGCAGGGGCGGAGAGACTCGAACTCGCGACACCCGGTTTTGGAGACCGGTGCTCTACCAACTGAGCTACGCCCCTAAAGTTTTTTGCCATTAAGCCTGCCAGTAAGGCAGGCTTAATGTCTTAATAAGTGGCGGAACGGACGGGACTCGAACCCGCGACCCCCTGCGTGACAGGCAGGTATTCTAACCGACTGAACTACCGCTCCACCGAAGACTGCTTGTAACCACCGGATTAATGCACCGGCTTACTACTAAATTTGATGCCTGGCAGTTCCCTACTCTCACATGGGGAGACCCCACACTACCATCGGCGCTACGGCGTTTCACTTCTGAG